>PMNO01000203.1 GCA_003161835.1 Myxococcales bacterium
CCTTCTGCGGCGGCCTCGGCTCTTCAGCCAGCGCGGGGGCCGGCTCACCCATGTGGCTGGTGCCGCGAAAGACGCCGCCGGTCTCGATGCGCATGCTCTTGGCGTCGATGTCGCCTTCGATCTTTCCGGTCGCCAGGATTTCCAGGTGGCCCGCGCACACGACGTTGCCGAAGATCTGGCCGGCCACCACAATCTCGGTACCGGTCACGTTCCCGCGCACGGCGCCACTTTCGCCGATCACGACCGCGCCGCGCGACTCGACCGAGCCCTCTACCCAGCCGTCGATGCGGAACCCCCCGTCCGCGCTGAAGTCACCCCGGAACAAGCTCGTTCGCCCGAGAATGGTCTCGATCGGGTCGCGCGTGGCCGCGCGTTTTTCGGTTCTCCCTCGCCATGCCATTTGAGCCTCCTTCGTTCCCAAGAGCTGCCCCATTCGGGCATTTCCCCCATAGTTGCCGAGACCCTCATCGGAGGAACGGGGGGCGAACTGGAGAGCTCCGCGCTCGCCGCGATCGGGCGCAACCCCGCCGCCATTCGCCCGAGCTTGGGTGGCTGGCCCTCAGGAGAGGCGCGACGAAAGAACCCGACGGACGCGCTCGCCGCGCCCACGCACGGCGCAGGAGACAGTGTGAAGCTTGCCATCCCGGTCGATGAGATTCAGGTACGGCCGCGAGTCGTGGATCCCGGCAACCACGTCGGTGAGGTCCTCGAATTGCCAGGTGCGCAGCCCCGAGGCGTCGCGCACGATCAGCCCGCGCATCGTGATGACCAACACCTGGCGCTTGGGATCGCGATTCGCGTCTTCCCGCAGGGTGGGGATGGCCCTCACCGCCAGTAGCGCCGCGCCGAGCAACAGCATCGCGACCGCATGGCGGCCGCCACCGGCCCATCCCAGGCCGCCCGCCGCCAAAGCAGCGGTCGCCGCCAGCGCGGCATAGGCGGTGCGGAAACTTCGAGCCCCGTCATCGAGAAAGAAGGCCAACGTGCCGCGCGGGGTGCGGCCGGAGTCCACGCTCAACAGTGCCTCGATCTCGGTCATGCCGACCGTACATCGTCAGAATGTGCTAGCCCTTTACTGCGCCGGCTCCTTCGTGGTTCACCGTGATCTCGGACTTCACGGACTGGGCGATGAAGCATTGCTCATGAGCGTCGTGGTGCAGTTGCCGCAGCTCGGTGGCGTCCGGGTGTTTGTCACCGCCGTAGACGATGCGCGGGTTCAGCGTCACCTGACTTATGAAGAACGCGCCGGCCGCATTCTTCGTCAACTCCCCCACGGCCGTGTCGTCGTAGCTGTCCACCTGAAAACCGCCCTTGCGGGCCAGATGTAGGAACGTCAACATGTGGCAGCTGGAGATGGAAGCCACGAAGGCCTCTTCGGGATCGACGGCGGCGGGATCCGACAGTGGTGGGCGCACCACCGACGGTGACGACGAGGCGGGCACGGTGAGGCCGCCATCGAAGGTCCACGTGTGCGCGCGCGAAAAACGTCCCTGCATGAAATCGGTTCCGGTGTTTTTCCAGCGGATGACTGCGGTGTGTTGAGACATGCGACATGCCTACCACGGCCGACTGTGGTGTGGCCCGACCTCTTTGCCGGCGGGGTTCGAACTGCTAGGACTGCCGTCATGGGAGCCCAGTGGAAACAGAAGGGACGCCTGGCCGCCGCGGACACCAAGGGACGGGTGTTCACGAAACTGGCGAAGGAGATCATGATCGCGGCGCGCAACGGCGCCGAAGTGGACATGAATCCGCGCTTGCGCCTGGCCGTCGAGGCCGCCAAGAAGGCGTCGATGCCGCGCGATACACTGGAGCGCGCCATCAAGAAGGGGGCGGGATTGTTGGACGAAAACGTGGTCTACGAGACCGTCGTCTACGAGGGCTTTGCCCCCCACCAGGTGCCGGTGATGGTCGAATGTTTGACCGACAACAAGAATCGCACCGCGACCAACGTGCGCGTCCTGTTTCGCAAGGGACAGCTCGCCTCGTCGGGCGCGGTGGCCTGGGATTTTTCGCACGTGGGCATCATCGAGGCAGCGCCGCCGCCCGGCGCCGTCGACTCGGAAGCGGCCGCGATCGAGGCCGGCGCGCAAGACGTCGAGCCCGCCGACGAGGGAAGCTTTCGTTTCTTCACCGACGCCACCGACCTCGATATCGCGAGCCGCGCGCTCACGGGCCAGGGCTGGACCGTCAGCGCGGCGACACTCGGGTGGCGCCCGAAGAATCCGGTATCNNTGGCCGACGTTTAGGGGTGGGGCCATCCGGGTCCGGGGTGGAGTGCCAACCCGACCCAAGTCAACGCTAGACCCCGATTCGGAGCAATTCGATGATCGGGCGTTCGTCCAATCCGGCGCGCTCGCCGGACGGATGGTTGGCAAGATCGACGCGCGCCTCGACCACCCAGTCGTCGTCCCCCGCCGGGTCGAGCAGACGTTGCGCCACGCGCAGGGCTTCGTCGCCGTCTGGTCGCATGGTGGTGAGGTGGGGCCGGCGGGACTCGGGTGTCGTGATGATTGAACCGTGCATGTCCCAGTAGG
>PMNO01000460.1 GCA_003161835.1 Myxococcales bacterium
GGCAGGGTGCGCAGGTGTCGATTACCCGAGGCGGACAGGAGGCCTGCCAGCGACTGAGCGCGGATCCCGGCGCCATCGATCTGGTGCTCATGGACGTGCAGATGCCGGGCCTCGACGGATACGAGACGACGAAAAAGATCCGCCAAGAACTCGGCCTGACGGGACTCCCCATCATCGCCCTCACCGCGGATGCGCTAGTCAGCGAGCGCGACAAAGCGGCGCAGGCTGGGATGAACGACTTCGTCAGCAAGCCCTTCGAACCCGCAGCCCTGTTCGCGATCATCAGGCGACACTTGCACGGCGATGGAGAGACCTCACCGGTGCCGCCAAGCCGCGCCGCGCTTCCTGTGGTTGACGACGGTGCTGGCTGGCCACTCATGGAAGGCATTGACACCGAGGACGCACGGACCCGAATGTCGGGTGACGTTGCCTTGTTTCGCGAGCTCTTGACGATTTTTCTGCGTGACCTGGGCGAACCCCGCTCTTTTGCGGGCGACGGCACGCCCGCCGACAACCAGGCCTTGACGGCGCGCTTTCACAAGCTGCGCGGTGCCGCCGGCCAGATCGGCGCACGTGCCATCCACGAGCTGGCCGGCGCGGCCGAGACCGCCCTGCGCGGCTCCGACACGCGACGCGCCACCGAGCTGGGCCGCGAGATGGACGTTCACCTGCGACGGCTCGGGCACGCAGCCGCCGTCGTCCTCGCTGGCAACCCGCCGGCGACGTCGACCCCGACGCCAATGGCGTAAGACGGCGCGCGCCTTGGTCGGCGCCAAGGTCTATCAGTTTCAGCGAACGCTACGCGAACGAACGAAAGGCCAAAGATCTCGCGGATCGAATTTTGACGAAACGGCGCCTACGCGCCGATGGGCAAACGCAGGTGGAACGTGGTGCCGCGGCCCGTCTCCGTGTCGAAGGTGATGCTGCCTCCCTGCTTCGCCATCATGGCCCGGGCGATCGCCAGGCCCTGCCCGGTGCCGCGACCCACCTTCTTGGTCGTAAAGAACGGGTCGAAGATGCGCGCGCGCGCCGCCTCCGGAATCCCCGTGCCATTGTCCTCGATGTTGATCACGACAGCCTGCCCCTCCTGACGCGAGGTGACGCGGATGCGCCCCAACCGCGCCGAGTCCGCAATGGCGTCGGCGATGGCATGGCCCGCGTTGACGAGGACATTCAGAAAGACCTGATTCAGCTCGCCGATCCGGCAGTTGACGAGCGGAATTTCGGCCAGCTCGACCTCCACTTTCGCGACGTACTTGAGCTGGTTGTTGGCCATGATCAGGGTGTTGTGCAACGCCTGATTGATGTCGGCCGGCGCGCAGTCGTTGCTGTCGGGGTGGGCGAACTCCTTCATGGCCTGCACCAGCTTTGTCACCCGGGAGGTGCCGTCCAGAATGGCCACGAAGGCCGTGGGAAGATGGTTGGCCACGTAGTCCAGGTCCGCGGCCTCCTCCAATTCTTGAATCGCGGCCAGCTCGTCTGCGGGGAAGGTGCCCGGCGCGGCATTCGCTATCAGCAACCGGTACCTTTGGCAAAGTGCCGTCAGGTCACCAACCGCTGATTGAACAAACTGAGTCTGATCGCTTACGAACTGGATGGGTGTGTTGATCTCGTGTGCAATTCCCGAAGCCAGCAGTCCCACCGACTCCAGCTTCTGGGCCTGGCGCAGCTCCAGCTCTAGACGCTTTCGTTCGGTGATATCCCGAAACAAGCCCACGGTCTTGATGACCTTCCCCTCTCGATCGAAGACGGGCGATTTGACGGTGTGGACGGTCAAGATCGCACCATCGTGGCGGCGGATGGGCTCCTCCGGGATGTCGAGGGTCTTGCCGGTGACGAAGACCTCTCGGTCGTCCTTCACGTATTGTTCCGTGTAGTCGGGCTCCACGAACGGGGCATCGATAATCCCCCGCAACTGCTCGTTGCTCATCCCGTACATCTCGCGGAAGGCCCGGTTGGCCCACAGCACCCGTGAATTCTCCCCTTTGACGAGCACCATGTCGGCGAGAGAGTCCAGAATCTGCTGATAGGTGATTTCGCTGTCTCGTGACGCCTTGGCGACGGCCTCGTATTCGGTGACGTCGAAGGCCATTCCGGCCGCGCAGGGTCCCGTCGGCGAGGACAGGAGGAATTTGGTCACGAACCACGACCGGAGCACACCTTGCGGATCATGAGCCCGCTCCACCGTCTCGATGCGCTCTCGGGTGGTGAGAACCTTGAGATCATTGGCGCGAATCTCATCGGCGTCCTTGGCAAACAGCTCTGCGTCGGTATGACCGAGGACCTCGGCAATGGTAAGTCCGAAGCGTGTCAAGAACGGCGGGCTCACGTAGAGGTATCGTCCCGCTTCGTCCTTGATCCAGACCATCAGGTGGCGCGCCAGTTCCTCCATGAGCTGGCGGAACCCGGCATCAGCCGAATCGCGCTCCGGCCCCGTGGCCGTCAAGCCGCCGGCAGCCGTCGCGGTAGTCCGCGGGCATTCATCGTTCCCCCTGCCATTCCCGCACCGCTCGTCCATGGGCACCTATCGTCGGGAGGGGGGCCCGCCTGTACCTGGCNNGTAAAGCTCACGCCCAGTCGGTCGATCTCCCTCGCGCTCATGCTCACCAGTCCTGTCAGCATCGCCGCAGCTTCCGCGCGGCGCACCCCCGCCGCATCTGGAAGACAACGGGCCAAGCGGTGGTGAGCTACGTCGTCCGCCAGCCCGGCCAGGCGGATCGCGCGCCTACCCGCACGCGCTGCGGTGAGTCCGACTCGGCCGGTTCTGACGGTAGTCCCTCAGCGATTCCGCGCGGCCGGTTTTTTCGCGGGCTGGGATCGCCCCGCGGCGGTGGGTAGACGGCGTCCCCAGCGTTCGATGGCGCTCGCGACGTCACCAAAGCCGCGGCCCTGAGGCGTCAGTTCGTAGGCCACGCGCACGGGCGGGCCGGGATCCACGTGGCGCACCACAAGGCCACAGGCTTCAAGCTCTTTCAATCGGGCGGAGAGAACCTTGTCGCCAGGCCCGCGCGCGGCGGTCGCCAACTCGCTGAACCTGAGGGGGCGGGCCTGCAGAACGTTCAAGATCAACGCGTTCCATGGGCGCCCCAGTACGTCGATCGCGCACTGAAAGGCCTGGCACTGGGAGTCGACGGTCTTGGTCACGGGGACACAGTATAGCCTGACACTATCCAAAGGAAAGTCGCTTGACAAGTAACAGTGCGCCGATCAGCCTGCTATCCATAAGAAAGTAACCACCCCATGGCAAGCGGCATCCAAGAGCCATGAACCGCCAAATGACCGAAACCAGAACCTTGTCCCATATCGACACGCCGCCGCCTCCCGCGCCCGGTTTCATCGGTGAAGGCCACACGGCGGTCGAGGTCGTGCGCCCGGACGCGCTGGCTTCTAGCGATCCTTTCGTCTTGTTGATGGACGATCGCCTGCTGATTCCCACGCGCCGCCAGATCGGCGGCCCACACCCGCACGCCGGCCTCGAAACCGTGACCCTGGTGCTGGAAGGCACCCTCGTCGATCGGGATGAAGGCGGCGTCACCGCGGGCGATGTCATCTGGATGACCGCCGGTCGGGGCATCATTCACAACGAGGCCGTCGAGGCTGAGGGACGGGCGCGCATCCTGCAGCTTTGGATCGCCCTGCCGCCCGGCGATCGCCTGCTGCCGCCCCGGTTCCAGATCGTCCGCAGGGACGACGCGCCCGTCGTGCGCGCGCCGGGGGTGCAGGCCCGCCTTTACAGCGGCAGCTCGGGATCGGTACGCTCGTCGACCGACAACCGCGTTCCCGTCACCATGATCGATATCGCGCTGGCGGCGGGTGCCACGTTCCGGCAGGACCTTCCCGTCGCGTTCAACGGGTTCATGTACGTCGTCGACGGCAGCATCCATGTCGGCGACACGGCGGTGGCTATGGGCCAAGTCGGCTGGCTCACGACGTCGGCAGCGACATCGACAGCTTCGTCGTCCTCGACGGCCGTGGAAATCCTCGCCGGGGAGCGCGGCGCCCGTGTGGTGCTGTATGCGGGTCGACCCATCAGGCAGCACTTGGTGCAGCAGGGACCGTTCGTCGCCGGCTCGCCCGCGGAGATCATCGACTTTCATCGCCGCTACCGGGCCGGCCAGTTCACCACCATGAGCGAAGTCGCGCGGACCCAACGCGCAGAAAGGCAGCCGTCATGAGTTTCTCAGTCGCCCCACTCCTTCTGCATCGCGAGGATGTACCCGCCACCGTTCGGCAGGCGCTGCGCGCCGCCAGCGACGCGCTCGCCGAACACCGCACCCCGCATCTCGAATCCGCCGCACGGATCCTCCACCGCGAGTTCGACCTCGATTGCGGCGACGCCCGCGAGTTGGTGGGTCTGTTCGCCCAGGGCAGCTGCGGCTGACCGGGCGCAGTCTTGACGGCTGTCCGCCGCAATAAATCGGTCCGCCAAGAGATCGGGACCGCCGAGGTGGCACCCTACCCTCCCTGGCGCGTGGTAAGCGCGGGGCTGTCATGACCACCCTCCTGCAAGTTCTACGGGACGGTAGTCGCCTTCGTGGCTCCCCGTGCCGTGCTCGTCGCGGAGAACCTCCTCTTGCGCCAGCAGGTCATCGTTCTCAGCAGACAGGTCAAGCGTCCGCGCCTACGGCCTTTCGACCGATGGGGTCCATTGCGGGCAGGTTTCGCGACCTCCCGCCACCATCCTTGTCGTAAAGCCCGAAACCGTCATCCGCCACGCCGCCCCGATCGCCCCAAGCAAATTCGTTCGCTG
>PMNO01000494.1:0-13361 GCA_003161835.1 Myxococcales bacterium
GGGACCTTGTTCCTCGACGAGATTGGCGAAATCCCGACTCACGTCCAGGTCAAGCTGTTGCGCGTGTTGCAGGAAGGCGAGGTGGAACGATTGGGCGGTCGCACCGTGAAGGTCGATCTGCGCCTGGTCGCCGCCACCAACCAGGATCTCCGCGCGGCGGTCCGGGAAGGTCGTTTCCGCGAGGATCTGTACTATCGCTTGAACGTGATCGACGTGCCCATTCCGCCGCTCCGAGATCGACGGGAGGATGTGCCTCTGCTGGCCGAACACTTCTTGCAGATCTACGGCGAGCGGAACGGCAGACACCTGTCCGGTTTTTCGCGCGCGGCGGCCGAGGCGCTGGGACGCTACGATTGGCCTGGCAACGTGCGCGAGCTGGAGAACACGGTCGAACGCGCGGTGGTGCTTTCGCGCGGCAGCGCCATCGAGCTGGAGGACCTGGCGCCCGAAGTGCGGACCGGCAGCAGCTCCGCGGGCGACGGCAAATCGCTGACCTTCGCGGTCGGGACGCCGCTGGAGGAGATCGAGCGGCGCGTGATTCACGCGACGTTGGCCCACACGGGCGGTGACAAGCGGGTGTGCGCGCAGCTGTTGGGGATCGCGACCCGCACCATTTATCGGCGGCTCGAGGAGCAGCGGGCCGGCGAGACCGACGAGATCTGAGGGCGGGTCGGCCGTCGGTGAGCGATGGATCTGTTTGATCACATTCCGCCGGGGCGCGGCCGGGCATCCCAGGGGTCCGATAGCCCGAGCCAAAGCCAAGGCGACGCGCAAACCCAGACCCAGACCCAGACCATCGAAGGGACGATAGACCGCATCGTCTTTTCGGGAGCGGGAGGCGAATTCACGGTTGCCCGTCTCGGTGTCGGCGACGGGGAGCCGGTTACGATCGTCGGGAGCCTGTTGGGGATCCCGGTGGGCGCGCGGCTACGCGTCACGGGTCGTCAGGAAAGCAATCCGCGTTTCGGTATGCAATTTCGGGTCGCGGGCTACACCGAAATCGCCCCCGCGACGATCGAAGGCATTCGCCGGTATCTCGGCTCCGGTCTGGTCAAGGGCATCGGTCCGGAGTTCGCGGCTCGCATCGTCGAACGGTTCGGAATCGACACCTTGGAACTCCTGGACCGCGATCCGCAACGGATCAGCGAGGTCCCTGGGATCGGGCCCACCCGCGCCAAGGCGATTCGCGACGCATGGAGTGCCCAGCGCGAGGTGCGTAGGGTCATGGTGTTCTTGCAGGGCTACGGTGTGTCGCCCGCCTTCGCGGCCCGCATCTACAAACGCTACGGGGGCCGCGCCATCGCGCTGGTGCGCGAGAATCCCTACCGCTTGGCCTTCGATGTGTGGGGCATTGGCTTCCTCTCGGCCGATCGCCTGGCCGCGGCGCTGGGAATCGGCCGCGAATCGGACGCGCGGGCCGAGGCGGGCGTGCGTCACGTGCTGGAGGAGGCCGCCGGTGACGGGCATGTGTTCGTGCCACGGGAGAGGCTGGTGCGCGACAGCGTCGCGCTGTTGGGAGTCGATCAGGGTCTGGTCGACCCGGCGGTGGATCGTTTGGGTCGGGCCGGCGATGTGGTCATCGAGGCCCGTCCCGAGGCCGGCGGCGAAACCGAGACGGCTACCGGGGGCGAGGCGATCTACGTGGCGGGGTTGCACCGCGCCGAGGTGGCGGTCGCGGAGGGGTTGCGGCGGTTGTTGAACGCATCCACCGCCGCCGTGCCCGTGAACGTCGACCGCGCTCTGGCGTGGTACGAAGGCGAGGCGGGAATTGCCCTGGCAGCCCAGCAGAGCGAAGCAGTTCGGCGCGCGCTGTCGGAACGCGTCCTGGTCGTCACCGGGGGACCCGGCGTGGGCAAGACCACGATCGTGCGGGGCATCGTGTCCATCTTGGCGCGCAAGGGATTGCGGGTGGCCTTGGCGGCGCCCACCGGTCGCGCGGCCAAGCGGCTGTCCGAGGCGACCGGGCAGCCCGCGGCCACGCTGCATAGACTGCTGGAATGGAGGCCCGCGGAGGGCGTGTTCGGCCGTGCCGCGGGGCGCGCTCTCGAGGCCGATCTGCTGGTCGTGGACGAGGCGTCCATGCTTGATGTCCGGCTGGCGGCCGATTTGGTATCGGCGCTGGCGCCCGGGACGCGCCTGGTCCTGGTCGGCGATGTCGATCAGTTGCCCTCGGTGGGGCCCGGAACCGTGCTCCGTGACGTGATCGCTTCGGGCGCCGTACCCACAGTCCGGTTGACGAAGATCTTCCGACAGGCGGGCGAGAGTCTCATTGTGCTCAACGCGCATCGCATTCACGACGGAGATCTGCCGGAGCTGGGTGCTCCTCCCGTGGAGGGACGCGGGGAAGACAAGCGCGATTTCTTCTTCCTCGAGGAAGAAAATGCCGTGGCGGCGTCGCACTTGATTCGAGATCTGGTCACGACGCGCCTGCCCCGCCGCTACGGTCTGAGCGCGCACGATATTCAAGTGCTGTCCCCGATGCACCGTGGCGAGCTGGGCGCGGGGAATCTGAATTCGCTGCTGCAACAAGCCTTGACACCCGATGCGCCCGGGTTGACGCGCGGGGGGCGGACATTTCGTTGCGGGGACAAGGTGATGCAGGTGCGCAACGACTACGACAAGGACGTGTTCAACGGCGATATCGGGCGCGTCGACCGCGTGCAGGGCGCGGTGGCGGGCGAACCGGGCGAGGCCGGCGCGGGGGGAGACGCGCTGGTGGTTCGATTCGATGATCGCGAGGTGCGGTATGAGTACGACGAGCTGGATGAGCTGCAACTGGCGTACGCGGCGACCGTGCACAAGTCCCAGGGCTCGGAATACCCGGCGGTCGTCATTCCGATTCACACCCAGCACTTCGTTATGTTGCAGCGGAACTTGCTGTACACGGCCGTCACGCGGGCCCGTCGCCTGGTGGTGCTGGTCGGGACTCGAAAGGCGCTGGCCCTGGCGGTTCGCAACGGCGACGTGGCCCAGCGCTGCTCGCGCCTGGATGTCCGTCTGAGGAACGCCGCCCGTGGCGGGACGCCCTCCTGACAGACCGCTATCGCGGTGAGGCGGCGGTCTTTCGGTCGTCGGACCGCCGGCGGCGAATGTTGATCAACTCGACCGCCAGCGCGTACGCCATGGCGAAATAGACGTAGCCCTTGCTGATGTGCTTGCCGAAAGCGTCGGCGACCAGCAACACCCCCACCATCATCAGGAAAGACAACGCCAGCACCTTCATGCTCGGGTGTCGGGTGATGAAATCGCTGACGACGTTCGCCCCGATCAGCATGACGACCACGGCGACCACCATCGCCAGCATCATGATCGAGAGCTGTTGCGCCATGCCCACCGCGGTGATGACCGAATCGAGGGAGAACACGATATCGAGGACCAGGATCTGCGCCAGCAACAGCCCAAAATGGCTCGGCCTGGCCGTGGCGACAGCACGCGGCGGCCCCTCCCCCGAGGCCAAGGAAGGCCCTTCCGGCTCGGAGCTGAGGAACACCTCGTGGCTCGATTTGGCGATCAGGAACAGGCCGCCCGCCAGCAAGACCAGATCGCGCCCGGAAAAATCCTGGCCCAGCACCGACAACACGGGACGTGTCATTCCCATGAGCCAGGACAATCCGAACAACAGGGCCAGCCGCAACACCAATGCCAGCCCCAGGCCAACCCGGCGCAACAGCGACCTTCGGGCCGGCTCGATGCGCGCGGATACAATGGCGATGAAGACGATGTTGTCGATGCCCAGGACGATTTCGAGGGCCGTGAGACTGGCCAGGCTGATCAGGCCTTCGATCGTCAGCAGGGGGTGAAAGTCAAACATCGCGTCCGGGGGAGAATTGAAACGATGGTGGCCGTCCCGCTGTCATGGGACGGCCACCATCGTGAGAAGATGCCACGAGAACGAGGGGCGTTGCGCGCGCAGCCGCCGGTGTCCTCATGGCGAGCGCTCAGGTCGTCGGCCTAGAAGAGATAAAAGGCGGAGAACTGTCCGCGCAGGTCCTTGGAGGTCGAGCCGTCCACGAACTTCTGTTTGAACCACGCGAATTCGCCTCCGAGGCGAACGGACTTGTTGACGTCCCAGAAGAGGTTCCCGTCGGCGAACTGAGATTGCTTGAACGCGGCGGCCGCGGTTGCGGGCGTCGTCGCGTACAGGTGCATGTTGGGCGAATTCATCTGGGTGTAGTTGCCGGAGATCCAGACGCATCCCGACGGGGGCAAGTAATACTGGGCACCGATCATGAAGGCCTGCCAATCGATGGTGTGAAGATCTCCGCCCGGGTTGTAGGTGACGAGGCCGCCGTCGATGTTGGGCGTGTAGGTCATCGTGGCGTCCGACAGGCCCGGGTACTTCACGCCGCCCGTGAGGCCCGTGAAGAGATCGGCGATGCCCGTGCCTCTGACGTACGAGCCCGTCAACGTCAGAGCGTTGCCGCGGGAGTCCATGGTGGCGGGAATGATCGGCAGCAAGGCGTCCACCGAGATTCCGCCGGCGCTCTTTGAATTGGTGGCCTTTGACGCCACCGGTCCGGCAAATTCGTTGACGCGAAATCGGCGGAAGACACCGGAGACGCCGATCCCCAGGGAGTCCACCGCGGTGCCCGTCGAATTCGCGGTGTGGAGCCCCTTCCAGTCGTTCACGAGCAGGCGGATGCCGCCCTGGGTGTCCGGAATCCCGCCGTCCCGCTGCGGCGAGCGCGACGACGCGATCGCCACCTCGATCGTCACCGCATCGGTCTTGAACGGATGCGACAGGCGCAGCTGGGGCGACCGGCCGAACACTTGCCCCGGCAGCCCCATGATCTCCACGCTGTTCGGGAAGAAGTACGACTGCCATCCGAAGAGCTGCCAGTATTGACCGGCCATCACGTCGACGAACGGGGTTTCGATCTTCAGCATGGCGTGGCGCACCCGGAGAGTGGGGCTGGTCAGGAGTGCGGCATCGGAGATCCCGGTGGGCTGGTTTCCGAGGAAATCCGCCTCCAAGACCGCCGAGGTGCGAACGGTGTCCGAGTCGGGTCCCTTGAACTTGAACCCGAGGCGGGTGTTGCGTCCGGAGTACGTGAAGCGGCTGTGATCGCCGGCGAACGTGCCCTTCTTGGCGATGATGTTGTTGCCCGCGATCTCATTGAAGCTCTGAGTCGAGTCGAGGATCGAATCGAACTCGACGAAGCCATAGATATCGGTCGAAAATTTCGCGCCCACCGTCGCCTTGGGGGCTGGAGGCGGGGGCGGGGGCGGCGGCAGCGCCTCCACCATCGGAGGCGGCGGCATGGGCGCCATGGGCATCGCATCCATGGGGGGCATGGGCGGCATGGGCGGCATGGGCTGTTCGGGCACGGCGCCGGGCGCTCCCACGGGTGGCGCGGGCATCATCTGGGTTTCCGCCGGCGTGGGGGCGGCTTGCGCGGCGGCGTCGCGCGCGCTGACCAAGGACAGAACGGACATCGAAAGCACCAACGGAATACAAGGAAGGACTAGGGGTTGTCGTCTCATTTTCTGGTCTCCACGGGGGTTAGTGATTGTCACGTTAGCGACCTTCGGTGATCATTCCACGTCGAATGGCGAGGACAGTACCACCGCGGCGGCGGGTGGAGGGAGCGGATAGATAATCTTTTGGTCCGGTTCGGCGCCCGGGTCGCCGCCCGAAATCGGGCAGCCGATTCGATCGTTTCGCTTCAGCCCTGGCCGAGCTTGCCAGCGACGACGGCGGCCTCTTCGACGGCGCGCGCGATGACCGAGCGGATACGCCCGTCTTCCATCGTCAAGAGGCCGGCGATGGTGCAGCCCGCGGGCGTCGTGACCTGATCCTTCAGGGCCGCGGGATGCTCGCCAGTCTGCAGGACCATGCGCGCTGCGCCCTGAAACATCTGGGCGGCGATCTCCATCGCGGCATCGCGGCGCAGGCCCATCCGCACGGCCCCGTCACACATCGCTTCGAGAAAAACGTACGCGAACGCAGGGCCGCTGCCGTTGAGGCTGGTGACGGCATCCATGAGCTTGTCCTCGGCTTCCAGGCACCGTCCCACCGCGCGAAAGATCTCCATCGCCACGGCGGCCTGCGCGTCCGTGACCGTGGGACCGCGGGCGATCACGGTCATGCCCTCGCCGATCAGACACGGCGTGTTGGGCATGGCGCGTATGACGGAGGCGCCGGGGAGCCATCCCGCGAGCTGAGCCAATCGGACGCCGGCCGCGATGCTGATGACCAACTTGCCCGCGAGCAGCGTTCGCATGACGTCGTTGTCCACGACCGCGGCCACTTCGTGAGGCTTCACGGCCAGCAGGACCACCTCGGCCTCCCGGCAGGCATCCTCGTTGTTGGTTCCGGTGCGAACGTCGTGCGCCACGCGCAGCGCGTTTGCCACGTCGACCCGGCGGTCGGTGGCGAAGATCTGGCGTGGCTGCAATTTCCCCGAGCGCAGGAGGCCGCGCACGATGGCCTCACCCATCGTGCCCGAACCAATGATGGCCAAGGTCAAACGCGAATCGAGCATCCGCTGACTATCCCACAGGTCGGCGGAGGTTGTCGCGCGCCAGCGGTTCAGGCTCGGTTCAGGCTGTTCCGATTGGGTTGGGATGGGGATGTCGGGGGATGTCGCTCAATTCCGTCACTGGCCGCTTCAGCCCGCCGCGGGGCAGCCGAAGTTAAGTAGTTGCAATGTTTCGCTTCCGAACAGCACGTGGGCTCCGCATGAAAGCGCCCCCGAGGACCCAATGGCTGTGAGTTTGGCGCCCCTCGATCCCAATCAGACACACGGCGAAGCGCCCGCGCACACGGCGGAGATGGCGCGTCTGAGGGACGAGGTTTTTCTGCTCGAGACGCTGATGGACAACAGTCCGGACAGCATCTATTTCAAGGATCTCGAGAGCCGTTTCACGCGCATCAACCGCTACGCGGCCGAGCGGTTCGGGGTGGGGGAACCCGCGCAGGCGGTTGGCCGAACGGACTTTGACTATTTCACGGACGAGCACGCCACCCAGGCCTTTCGCGACGAGCAAGAAATCGTGCGCACGGGGCTGCCGCTCGTGAACGTCGAGGAGAAAGAGACCAAGCCCGACGGCGGCGTCCGCTGGGTTTCGACCACCAAGATGCCGCTGCGCGATAGCGCGGGGAGAATTGTGGGCACCTTCGGTGTCTCGCGAGACATCACCCAGCGCAAGGAATTCGAGGACCAGCTCGAACGCCAAGCGTTCTTCGATACCCTCACCCACCTGCCGAACCGGGCGCTGTTCATGAACCGCCTGCAGCACCTCTTCCATCGCGCGCGCCGGGCCGAAACAGACCTGGTGTTCGCCGTGCTGTATCTCGACATCGATCGGTTCAAGGGCGTCAACGACGGTCTCGGACACCAGGCGGGCGACGATCTGTTGGTCGAGATCGCGCGCCGACTGGAGCGTTGCGTGCGCCCGAGCGACACCTTGGCTCGCCTGGGCGGTGACGAGTTCACGATCTTGTTGGAGGACATCGCCAGCGAAGTGGACGCCACCCGGATCGCCGACCGCATTCAAAGGGAGCTGTCGACTCCCTTCCTGGTGCACGGACAGGAGCTCTTTTCCTCGGCCAGCGTGGGTATCGCCCTGTCCAGCTCCAGCTACCAGCGCCCCGAGGACATGTTGCGCGACGCCGACATCGCGATGTATCGGGCCAAGGCTGGCGGGCGCTCCAGACACCAGGTGTTCGACGCGGACATGCACCAGCGGGCGGTGTCTTTGCTGCGTCTCGAGACGGACCTGCGTCGCGCCATCGAACGGGGAGAGTTGGTTCCCTACTACCAGCCCATCATCGACCTGGCCACCCGTACCCTGCGTGGCTTCGAGGCGCTGGCCCGATGGCGACATCCCACGCGGGGGATGGTCATGCCCGATGTCTTCATTCCAGTGGCCGAGGAGACCGGGCTCATCGGTCCCATCGGCGATTTCATGTTGCTCGAATCGTGCCGACAGATGCGCAAATGGCAGGATCTACACCCACGCACCCCGCCCCTTTGCATCAGCGTCAACGTGTCGACCCGCCAGCTCGCGCAGACCGACGTGGCCGAGCAGGTGAGGCGCGTCCTGTTGGAGACGGGACTGGCTCCCGCATGCCTGACCTTGGAGATCACGGAGAGCGCTCTCATGCAAAATCTGAAGTCCGGCGCCGGGGTCATTCAGAGGCTTCACGAAATGTCGGTGCGCCTGCACGTCGACGACTTTGGCACCGGCTATTCGTCACTGTCCTACCTTCACAACTTTCCCGTCCATACCTTGAAGGTGGATCGGTCGTTCGTGAGTCGGATGGAGGACGCCCCCAACCAGGCGGAGATCGTCAAAGCCATCGTTTCGCTGGCGCAAAATCTGGGGATGGAAGTCACGGCGGAGGGCGTGGAAACGAACGCGCAGGCGGATGCGCTCGAGGATCTCCACTGTACGAGCGCCCAGGGTTTCCTTTTCTCGCGTCCCCTGCCGGCGGCGGACGCCGAGCGCCTGATCGTCGACGGAATCCCGCCTTACTAGCGGCGCCAGGGGGGTTCCGGGATATGATGTCCCCGTGCAGTTGGTTCGTCTGATTGTGCTCGGGACCGCGGGGTTCGCGGCCCTGGCTGGCTACATTCAAGAGGGCAGGCGCCTGGCGGCCATCCGCCAGATGCCCGGCGACAAGGCGCGCGACTTCTACGAGGCGGTGCGCGCGCGCGACGAGCGCCTCATGTGGGTGGTGGCCGCGCTGCTGGCGGTAGGCGCCGCGGCCCTCACGATCAGGGAGCTTTTCGCCTCTTCGGCGGCCGCGGGGGTATGAGGCGGCCACGGTGATAGGCACCATTCTCATCGCCGTGGCGATCATCGCGGTGGGGACGCGCGCGGCCGATGCCGTCCGCTTGCGACAACAAGAAACCATCCTGGCCAAGCTGCCCACCGCGGAGGCTGTGGCCTACTATCGAATCTTGCGGCGGCGCGCATGGACGGTGCGCATCCTGCGCGCGGTGGCGCTCCTGTCGCTGGTCGTCATTCTCTACGCGCGCAACCACGGCTGGCAAAGGGACCACGGTCAGACGCGGCGGAACAGCGTGGGACACGCCACCCCGACCGAGGCCTCCCGGGCGCGCTACCTGGCGCAGCGCCGATAAACGAGCTGTCCCGTAGGGCCGAAGGCGAACGGTTCCCAGCCGGTCGGCGCGGTCTCGATCACCGGTTTGCCTGCTTCGGGTAGCGATTTCACATCGATCGTCATATGAGTGGCCTGGGTCAACATGACTTCCCACTGTTGACATCCCGCCGGCTTGTCGGCAGTGGCGCCTCGGGGCCAGCCGATGAGGAGCATCGCCNNGGTCAAAGTTCCGCTAGGTGCGATGTCCAGCCAGGTCGCCCGATCGGTCGTCTTGCAGATTGCTCCGACGGTCCCGCCAGCCATCGACGAAAACCCACGCGGCCAGGGACAGGGCACAGACTTGGCGCAAGTCCATCCCCCAGCGGGGAGCGTTGCCCGCGGACGGCGCGATCGGCGCGAAAAGAGCCACGCAAATGGCCGCGGCGCCGAGACCAATCTTCAGGCGGGCCAAGGCTCCTCCCGTCCGTAGGTGCACGATGATCCACAGGAACTCCACCGCCAACACGGGCACGATCAACGCCGCTGGGCTGTTCCGCGACTGATCCCAGACATGATGAACCACGTGATCGAGAAAACGGTGACCGCTCAGCCACCCGACCGTGCCCAGGCAAGACATGGCCAGGATCAAGCGCAGCCACGCGATCGCGCTCTGTGGCGCTTCGAATTCTTCCCCGTCGTCGTCGACGGTTGCGAACAACTGCCCGTCGTCGTCCGGTCGATGGAACTGGTTCCGAATCCAATCATCTTGGACGTTCATTTTTCACCCCTCTGAAGTGAGCTCGAAACCACCCAGGCCATGATTTAACCCAGTTCGTGCCGTCATTGCACAAAAATTCAACACAAAAAAATACCCCGGCCCGGCCCGGCCAATCACTCCGCTGCTCCGGGGGTGATTTCAAATCGCGTGCGTTCCACATTCGCCGAGCTCCCTCCGACCATGACCTCCATCGTGCCGGGTTCATCGGTGCGCTGCATGCGTTCGTCGACGAACGAGAACTCCTTGAAGCCCAGGGACCATTCGATCCGCCGCGACTGTCCGGGCGCCAGGTGGATGCGCCGGAACCCTTTCAATTCTTGGACGGGGCGGGTGACGGAGCTGACCAGGTCACGCATGTACAGTTGAGCCACTTCATCGCCGGCCCGTTTGCCGGTGTTGGTCACCGTCACCGCGGCCAGCACGGTGCCAAACTGCGGAACGCGGGGGGGCGTCACGGTCAGGGCGCTGTACTTGAACGTCGTATAGGACAGGCCGTACCCGAAAGGCCACTGCGGTCCCGGTTCCTCAAACAGGTACAATCGGTCCGCCGTCGGCTTGTGGTCGTGGTACGCGGGCAGGGCTCCCATCCTGCGCGGGAATGTCACGGGCAGCCTCCCCGCCGGGTTCACGTCCCCGAACAAAACGGCGGCCACGGCCGTGCCGGTTTCCTCGCCCAGGTAGAAGCCTTCCAAGATCGCGGGAACCCGCGTCGCCAACTCGCCGATTGTCAGTGGGCTGCCGTTGATCAAAACCACCACGGTGGGCCGTCCGGCGGCCAAGACCGCGCGTGCCAGATCCATCTGGTGGCCTTGTAGATCAAGGTCCATGCGATCGCCGCGGTGATTGTCGGACCATCCCTCACGCGAGAGTTGTTCGTTCTGCCCCAGCACCAGCACCACGGCATCCGCCGACGCCGCGCTCTTGGCCGCCTCGGCAATCAAGGGTTCGTCCTGGGACGCCGTGGGCAACTGGACCTCGTCGTCACGCCAACCGCGACCACCGGTGGTCAGACCACACCCCGGGGCCGTCAAGATCTTCACCTTGTTCCCGAGCCGTGCGCGCAATCCCTCCAGGACGCTGACGGTCCGCGTGGGAACCCCGCTGTATTCGCCGAGCCGACACACCGCCGCGTTGGGGCCGATGACGGCCAGCGATTTGAGGCGGGCCGCGTTCAAGGGCAATATTCCACCCTCGTTCTTGAGGAGCACGATGGCTTCCTCGGCGGCGCGCAACGCGAGCTTCCTGTCCGTGGCGAGCTCGGGCGCGGCGGCGGCGGCCTCGTCGACGAACGGTCGTTCAAACAGGCCCAGGATCATCTTGGCGGTCAGCACCCGGGCCACCGCGCGGTCGACCATCGCCTCCGCCAGGACACCTTCCCGCACATCGCTGCCGAGCGTGACGTAGCCCTCCGGCTGAGGCAGCTCGAGATCCACCCCCGCCTCCAATGCCTTGCGCCCCGCCGCGCGCAAGTCGGCGACCACGTGGTGCCGCCGCTCCAGCTCGGCGACGCCGAAATAGTCGGACACCACCAGCCCCTTGAACGCCCATTCGTTGCGCAAAATATCGCCCAGCAGCCAGCGGTTCGCATGCGCGGGGATCCCGTCGATCTCGTTGTAGCTGGCCATCACGCTGCCGAGCGCCGCCTCCCGGACCGCGGCTTCGAACGGCGGCAAGAAGACATCACGCACCACCCGCTCCGAAATGTTTCCCGGGGCGGCGTTCCGTCCGCCTTCGGGTTGACCGTGCACCGCGAAGTGCTTTCCAGTCGCCAAGACGTGGGTGGCGTCGATGGGAGTGGCGGCTGTGCGGTGGCCCTGCAGGCCCAGGATCGCCGACACGCCCATGCGTGAGACCAGGAACGGATCCTCGCCGTAGGTTTCCTCGACCCGGCCCCAGCGTGGATCGCGGGCCAGGTCGAGCACCGGTGCCAGGGCGTGCTGAACCCCGCGCGCACGCATCTGGCGGGCGACCACCGTGAACACCTCCTCGACCAAATCGGCATCGAACGTGGCGCCGAGCGCGATCGCCTGTGGAAAACTCGTGGCCGCCGGAGCCACCAGTCCATGCAGGGCCTCCTCGTGCAGGAGGGCGGGTATGCCGAGTCCGGGCTGCTCNNTGCGGAATGATCTGTCGGGCCTGCGCGATCGAGAAGCCGCGGGTCTGTTCGTCATATAGGGGCGTCTGGTCCCAGTTGGCCGATTGCAGTTGGGCGACCTTCTCCTCCAGGGTCATGTGCGCCAGCAGATCGGCCACGCGCGCGGCTATGGGAAGGCCCGCATCGCGGTAGCGTGCGAGCGCCGGCGCGGCGGTGGGGACCGCGGTGGTCGCGACGACGTCGGCAAAAACGGCGGTAAAAGAAGAAAGGAAATAGACCAGGGCCAGGACCATGACACGCACCAGTAGCCGGATCGGTCGGGTGCGGACCATCAGGCGCCGCGCCCCAACCGGCTCGGTAGCGAACCGCTTGCATTGATTGCGTATTTTCCTTGGAGGCCGTCCACCGCAGCAGTGTAGGAGCAAAGGCGCCCGGTGCCCATTTTCCAGGCGGTGCTGTTCGATGACCGTTTTATTTCGGGATGAACAAGAGGGCGCAGGCGAGGATGGTCAGCGCCAACACCAATCGTTCGAACGTCCGCTGCGGCAGGCGCCTGAGCGCGGCGCGCCCTGTTACTGCGCCGGCCAGTACC
The DNA here is from genome assembly GCA_003161835.1 of Myxococcales bacterium. Taxonomy (GTDB): domain Bacteria; phylum Myxococcota_A; class Polyangia; order Fen-1088; family Fen-1088; genus FEN-1088. The sequence goes on from PMNO01000494.1 coordinate 12,518, forward strand.
GCGGGCACCAGAATCGCGTCGAACGCTAGCGAAGGGCGATTGATCAGGCCGTGGCCGGCGTAGATGGGCAGTTTGCACAGATTCACGATCAAGAAGAACCAGGCCCCCGTTCCCACGAATTCGTCCTTGGGCAGGCGTTTCGCCAGCAGGTACAGGTTCATCACGGGCCCCGCCGCATTGGCCAGGGTGGTCGAAAAGCCAGCCGCCGTTCCGTAGACCGCCGCCTGCCGCCACGAGTCCGGGGCCGCGCGTGCAGGTCGGGCGGATGAATCCGGGTGCATCGATCCCAGCCCACCCAGCAAACGAAAGGCAATCATGACGAGGACAATCACCGCGACCGTCGGCCGCAGGGTCGGTTCGGGGGCGTACAGGGCCAGGGCGCCCGCGATCATTCCACCCAAGACCCAGGGAAACAGGACGAACAGCCGCCGCGCATAGACCTGTCGCCGGTAGATGGCGACCGCGAGCACGTCAGCGACACACAACAACGGCAGCAGCCATCCCGCCGCTTGACGCGCATCGCCTATGGCAAGGACCATCAGAGGCACCGCCAACGTCCCCACGCCAGGCACGCCCGTCTTCGCGATGCCCACCAGCCCCGCGACGAGCGCTCCGACGATCCACTGCCCGGGTGCGAGGTGAGGAAGCGNNCACGGGTCGAGGCCCTGGTCGCGCAACCGGCGCACCAGGGCAGGCTCGATGCTCCAGCGATCGAGCAGCCGCGCGAGCGTGGTGCGGCTCTCCCGGTCGAAGCGATGGACCCGATGACCCAGCAGCAGCTCGTTCTTGGCGCTGTGTTCCCAGCCAACCAGCTCCGTCACGGTGACGCGATAGCCGTGGGCGG
>PMNO01000494.1:13464-13590 GCA_003161835.1 Myxococcales bacterium
GCCGCCGCGTCCGCCAGCTCCGTCCGAGATTCGACGGCCAACAAAGTGCCGCGCGCCGCCGGTCCCAATACCAGCTCGTACAGCAGAGAGCCCAGGTAGCTCTTGCCCGCCCCGCAATCGACCACG
>PMNO01000002.1:0-149 GCA_003161835.1 Myxococcales bacterium
ACCGCGGTGGCGTTCGCGGCCGCCGCTCAGGCCGCATTGTCGGGGGGCCAGACCCTGTTGATGGCGCCCACCGAGGTGTTGGCGGATCAACACGCCCGCACCCTCGAACCCTGGGCCGCGCGTCTCGGATTGCGGGTGGGGTTGCTGAC
>PMNO01000002.1:187-1949 GCA_003161835.1 Myxococcales bacterium
CGCACCCTGGCGTTCACCCTGTACGGCGATCTGGATCTCAGCGTCCTGGACGAAATGCCGCCGGGCCGAAAACCGGTCGGGACGCGCATCCTCAAAGGGAAGGGCGCCCGCAGGGACGCCGAGAACGCCATGCGGGCCACGGTGGCGCGGGGTGGCCGGGTCTTCGTGGTGTGCCCGGTGCGCGAGATCTCGGCCCGGCCAGACGGTGTGACCGCGGTCGATCGGCACCGCGCGCTCGNNGTGATCGAGGTCGGCATCGACGTTCCCGAGGCGTCGCTGATGGTCGTGGAGGAAGCCGACCGATTCGGGCTGGCACAGCTCCATCAACTGCGCGGGCGGGTGGGGCGAAGCGCCGATGCCGGGGCGCCCCCGTCGGAGTGCCTGCTCCTGCTGGGGGTGGACGGGGACGCAGGAGCGGAATCGCCGGAGGCGGCCCGCCGGTTGGCCATCATGGCCGCGACGAACGATGGATTTCGGATTGCGGAGGCCGACCTCGAGCAACGCGGGTGTGGCGATCTGTTCGGCGTCCGGCAGGCGGGAATGCCGCGCCTCCGCTTTCCCGATCTCGCCGGGATGGGGCGCATGCTGGAACTGGCGCGCGGCGAGGCGACGCGGATTCTCGACGCGGATCCGAATCTCGCCGAGGCTGAACACCAGCCGCTGCGGGCGGCGGTGGATGCGCGCTGGGCCGCCGCGAACATCTTTGGCGAAGAGGCTGGGTAGCATTCATGACGACGGGTGATGCGCGATCGTCGTCGGCACCGTCCGGTGATACCGGCCCCGAGGGTCGGCCCTGGATGTCCGACGCGGCGTCGTGGCCGTGGGCGGGACTGTGCGCGGGGGCGCTCGTCGGGACCGCCGATACAGTGTGGGCGGTGGCGCGGGGCGTGGGCGGCCTGGCGGTCGGCCAGGCGCTCAAGCTGATCCTGCTCGGCATGAGTTGGCTGGCGCTGGGCGGCTTCATCGCGGGGGCGTTCATAGCGGCCGGCGCCCGGCTGGCGGCGCGTGCCGGGCGGCGTCAGGATGTCGTGGCGGCCGCGCTTTGGACGCTGGTGGCGTGGCCATTTTGCACCATCGTTGCCTTCGCGGCCTTCACCGGCCACCGGGCCGCGCAAATTCCCGGCCGGCGGCCCCTGGCGATTCTTCTCGGTCTGGCGGGGGCGGCGGTGGCGTGGGAGTTGGCGCGTCGATTTCGTCGGCTCGTCGCGCGGCTGTCCCACGCCGGCAACGGGAAATTCCGCGGAGCCTTTTGGTCCGCGACCGCGGCCTTGGGAATCGTGGCGATCGCCGCCGAGATCGCCAATCAATTTGTGTTGAGGCGTTTGTATTCGTGGTTCCACGCCTCCTTGGCCGTCGTGACGGGAATATCAGCCCTCCTGGCCGTGCGCCTGGTGGTGCTCCGCGCGGGCACGTGGACGAGGAGAAGCGCAAGGGTGGCGGGCTGGCAGCCGGGGGCGCCCGCGCGTTCGTGGCCGCGTCGATCGAGGCTGGGGATCTGTCTGCTCCTGGCGTTCGGGATCGCCGTCTTCGCGGGGGGCCAGGCCCGCCGCAGTCAGACGATTCGGTTCGCGGCCTGGGAGCGAACCACCACCACCGCGCAGTTTCTCCGCATGTCGCCGGTGTCGTTGCGGTCGCAGACTTACTCGACCGGTGAACGATCGGATGCGGAAGTCGATCTGCCGCCGCTTCCCTTGGGTCCGCGCCGACCCGAGGCGGATGTCCTCATCATCACGGTCGATGCGCTGCGTGCGGATCATGTGGG
>PMNO01000002.1:2005-10066 GCA_003161835.1 Myxococcales bacterium
GCGGACAGCAACTTCTCATTCGAGTATGTGAAATTCGAATATCTCGAGGCCCAGAAGCGTGTCGACCAGGTGATCCGCTACTACGAGACCGAGAAGCCGAAGCGTGCGTTCGTGTGGGTGCACTTCTTCGANNGATCACGGCGAGGAGTTCGACGAACATGGCGGCCGATATCACGGCTCGTCGCTGTTCGACGAGCAGGTTCACGTGCCGCTGTTGATGAGCATCCCGGGCGTGTCGGCGCGAACCGTCGATCGTCCTGTCGAGCTCATCGATATCACGCCGACCGTCTTGGCGTTGCTGGACATTCCGGTACCGGTGCGGATGCGGGGGACCGATCTGGGGCCCTGGCTAGCTACGCCCCCGGCCCCGGTCGAGCGTTTGCCCCCAGCGTTCGCGGAGGTGGAGGACAAGCGGATGGTGGCGCGCGACCACGAGAAGCTCATTTGTGATTTGAACTGGGGGTACTGCGCCTATCACGACCTTCTCGTGGATCCGGGCGAGAGCCGCAATCTGGTCGACGAGCGTCCGGAGCGTGCCGCCGCCCTGCGCGCGCTGCTGGATGAATGGTTGGATCGGCACGTGAAGTTCGAGCCGGTGCTGGCCCGAGGCGCGGCCAATCCGAACGGCGAGCAGATTCCCAAGGCGATCGAGCGCGGACGATTGGGGGACCTTCTGGCGGGACCAGGTCTGGCCGCTCTGATGCTGTCGACCGATGAGCCGGTCACGGTGCGACGAGAGGCGGCGCAGCTGCTCGTCACTTTGCCTCCGCGGCAGGAGACCGCGGCCCAACTGTCGATGGCGGTCAATGATCGCGATCCCCTGGTGGCGGATTGGGCCGCGATCGGGGCCGTTCGGGCCGGGGATACCCGGGCGATGGAGAAAGTCGCGGTCCTGCTGGCGGACGATCGCTTGCCGCGCACGCTCCGGGTTCGCGGGGCGTTGGCGCTGGCGACAAGAGACGACCGCCGGGGGGTTCCGACCCTCGCCGAATCCCTCGACGATTGTCACGACGACATCCTGTTCTGCCGCCTGGTCATCATCCAGCTCGGAAAATTGAAGGATCGGCGCGCGGTCGCCGCGCTCTTGAAGCACCTGCCGGAGGTCCAGAACCGGCGCGAGATGGTGGATGCATTGGGCGACATCGGCGATCCAGCCGCCATTCCCGAGCTGGTCGAGCGTCTGCAGCACGACGGGTACGTCCCTGTCCGCGCGCAGGCGGCGCGCGCGCTGGCCAAGATTGGGCGTAAGGACTTGATCCAGGTGTTGGAGCGGGCGGCGCGCGAGGACACCGAGGCGTCGGTGGCGGCCGCGGCCCGCGATGCCGTGGTGACGATCCGCGGCGGCCGTCCGGGCTAGCGCGCCTCGGGCGCTCGGGTCGCCGTCGCCAGCCAGTCGAGATAGGCGGCGCTGCCGTCGGTCACCTCGAAGGCCAGGATTTCGGGCACCTCGTAGGGATGCAGGGCGTTCACGCGCGCACACAGGGCCGCCAGCAGCTCGGGCCGGGTTTTTGCGAGGCACAGAACCTCGTCATCCTCATGAATCTGGCCCTCCCAGCGAAAGATCGAGCGGACGCCCGTCACGATGTTCACGCATGCGGCCAGGTGTTCTCCGACCAGCGCGCGCGCGATGATTTCGGCGTGCATGCGATCAGGAGCGGTGATGTGGACCTCCAGCGCATTCACCATGGGCGCAGTGTATACCCGCAACCCCGCGCCAGCTGTTTGTGACCGCGTCGCCGCCGCCTCTTGACGGGCAACGATGGGTAGTGGAGATTTCCGCCGCTTTGGTGATCGTTCAAAAATACGGCGGCACCTCCGTAGGAACCGTCGATCGGATTCGCAACGTGGCGCGTCGGGTGCTGGCCACCCAGCGCAAGGGCCACGACGTGGTCGTCGTGGTGTCCGCCATGTCCGGCGAGACCAACCGGTTGCTGGGGTTGGCCCAGCAGATCTCCCCGATTCCCGACGAGCGCGAGCTGGACGTGGTCGCGTCCACCGGCGAACAGGTCACAGTGGGCTTGATGGCCCTCGCGATCCACGCCGAGGGGGGCAAGGCGACGTCGCTCTTGGGGCACCAGGTGCGCATCCTCACTGACAGCGCATTTGCCCGCGCGCGGATTCAGGACATCGACGTGCAGGCGATTCGCAAGGCCTTCGCGGCCCAAAAAATAGCGGTGATCGCCGGATTTCAGGGGGTCGACAAGGACGGCAACATCACTACCCTGGGGCGCGGTGGTTCTGACACGTCGGCGGTCGCGGTGGCGGCGGCGCTGAAGGCCGACTCGTGCGAGATCTACACCGATGTCGACGGGGTTTACACCGCGGATCCGAACGTGGTGCGCAACGCGCGCAAGATCGACCGCATCAGCTACGAGGAAATGCTGGAGTTGGCCTCGCTCGGCGCCAAGGTCTTGCAGATTCGTTCGGTCGAGTTCGGCATGAAGTATCAAGTTCCCATTCACGTTCGATCGAGTTTCAACGACCACGAAGGAACCTGGGTCGTGCCCGAGGAGAAAGCCATGGAAGCCGTTCTGGTGGCCGGAGTGACCGCGACGCGCGACGAAGCCAAGATCACGTTATCCGGAGTGCCGGACAGGCCAGGCGTGCAGGCAGAAGTCCTGCGCCCCCTGGCGGAGGCGGGGATCGTGGTCGACGTCATCGTGCAGGCACACATCCAAAATGGCAGAACCAACCTGACGTTCACGTTGCCCTCCGCCGATCTGGCTCGCGCCAAGGACATCCTGTTGAAACAGTGCGCGGGGATCTGCCCGCCCGAGCAGCTCAAATCCGAGGAGAATCTGTCCAAGGTGTCGGTGGTCGGGGTGGGCATGCGCTCGCATGCGGGCGTCGCCTTGAAGATGTTCGAGATCCTCGCCAAGGAAAACATTCACGTGCACCTCATCTCGACGTCCGAGATCAAGATCTCGTGCGTGATCGAGGGTAAGTATGCCGAGCTCGCGGTGCGGGCCTTGCACGACGGATTCGGCCTGGCGGCCGGCGCGTAGGCCGCCTGGCCATCGCGGCAAGGACTCGGCCGTCTGCGCCCGTGCCGCCCAGGCGGTGGCGGGCCGATTACTTCTTGGGCGCGGGAGCTGCCGGGGTGCTTGGCCCCGGTGCGGGCGACGCTGCCGGCGGTACCGTGGATGCCGTGGCCGCGGGACCCGGCACCGTCGCTGCGGTCGTCGCGGGCGCCGGCGCTACAGGCGCGGTGCCCGGGAGGCTGTCATCCACACCCTCGGGAGCGCGGTCCCATCGGTCGACCCGACCGGACCCGGCCGTGTCATAGCCGATGCGATCCAGTCGCCCATTTTCATAGTATTCCCACTGGTCCACTCGGCCGTTGTAGTCGGAGTCGCGCTCGACGCGAACCAGCTTTTCGTCCTCGTAGAATTTCCANNAATTTCCAGAGGTCTGAGCGGTTGTCGTAGTTCGTATCGAGTTCCTCGCGCACCTTCTTGCCGTTGCCGTAGTAGACGGTCAGGTCGGTCCGTCCGTCGAAGTCCAGATCGAACTCCTCCAGCACCGACTGCAACCCGGTGTCGTCGTAGTAGTAGGTAATGTCGACCTTGCCGTCGTGGTTCAGATCGACCTGTTTGCAGGTCATGACCTGGGAACCGCTGCCGTTCGCAACGTAGTACTTCCAGACATCCGGCTTCTTGTCGAGGTTGGTATCGGCGCCGACGATCTGTTTCCCCTCGGACTTGCAGCGATTGCGGTCGACGGGAGGGGCCGCTTGGACGTTACTGGCGCCAGCGGTCGCCGCCGTCTGCGGGGGGGGCGTGCCCGTTCCCCCACAACCTGGCCCGGTCAAGAGACCGAGGACGGCAAAACAGAAGATCGACGAGGTTCGGTAGCAAGGAAACGCCTGCCGCGGATGCAAGTCGCTCATGAGTGCGCCTAGGCTAGGCCGAAAGTGGGGATACCGCAAGTTGAGGCATCGGCGGGCGCGGCGACGTGGATCTTGGCTACCATCTTTGACACCGCACATATGGCCATGCATTGTCACGGTCAACCCCATGGGCCGGAAAAAAATTTCGACCACCATCTACATCACGCCGGAGCAGAACGACCTGCTCAAGCAGTTGCACCACAAGACAAAAGTCCCGGTGGCGGAATTTATCCGACAAGGAATCGATCTGATCCTGGAGCGGGAAAGACGGAATCTGCCCGGTCAAATGACCTTTGATGTCGATCGGGACGTCGGCGGGCGCCGATAGCGGCTAAGCTGCGCGCCCCCCTCATCATCACCCGCGTTCAAGCCGCCCATGTCCATACCGACGAAGTTCATCCGCAATTTTTCCATCATCGCCCACATCGATCACGGCAAATCGACGCTTGCCGACCGGCTGCTGGATGCCACCGGCGCCCTGTCTGATCGCGAGCGCCGGGCGCAGTTCATGGACAGCATGGACCTGGAACGCGAGCGCGGCATCACTATCAAGGCCGCCACCGTGCGACTCAGCTACACGGCCGAGGATGGTGAAACCTACGAACTCAACTTGATCGACACCCCGGGGCACGTCGATTTTCACTACGAGGTCTCCCGTTCCTTGGCGGCCTGCGAGGGCGCGGTGTTGGTGGTGGACGCGTCTCAGGGGGTGGAGGCGCAGACCCTGGCCAACGTCTATTTGGCGGTGAACAACAACCTCGCCATCGTCCCGGTCATCAACAAGATCGACCTTCCGGCAGCTGATCCCGAGAACGTGCGACGGCAGATCGAGGACGTGGTGGGCATCGACGCCTCCGACGCGATTCTGGCGTCAGCCAAGGAGGGGATCGGCATTCATGAGATTCTGGAAGCGGTCGTCAAGCGCCTGCCACCGCCGGTGGGTGACGCGGCCAAACCCCTGCGCGTTCTCCTGCTCGACAGCTGGTACGACGCCTATCGGGGGGTGGTGATTCTGGTCCGCGTGATCGATGGAAGCTTGCGGCCCAAACAAAAGATCCGGCTGATGGCGGCTGCCCGCGAGTACGAAATCCAGACCATCGGGGCGTTCGCGCCCTTCGCGCGCGAGATCCCCGAACTGGGACCGGGCGAGGTGGGTTTTCTGACCGCCGCTATCAAGGATGTCGGCGACGCGCGGGTGGGGGACACGATCACCGAGGCGGGCACGCCCCAGGTCAAGGCGTTGCCCGGGTTCCAGCCGGCCAAGCCCATGGTGTTCGCCGGCATCTTCCCCGTGGATTCCGCGCGCTATGAGGATCTGCGCGACGCCCTCGACAAGTTGCGCCTCAACGATGCCTCATTCTCGCGCGAGCCCGAATCCTCGGCCGCNNCTCATCACCACGGCGCCCACGGTCCGGTTTCGCGTGATTCGCAACAACGGAGACGTGTTCGAATTGGACAACCCGGCCAAGTTTCCGTCGGAGGGCGAGATTGATCGCATCGAGGAGCCCGTCATCGCGTTGACCATCCACACGCCTCCCGAGTTCGTGGGCGGCATCTTGAAGCTGTGCGAGGACAAGCGGGGCATTCAGACGGGATTGACGTACGCTGGCGAAAAGCGGGTGATCATCCGGTACGACCTGCCGCTGACGGAGATGGTGTTCGGCTTTTATGATCGGCTCAAGTCGGTCTCGCGCGGCTATGCGTCGCTGGACTACGAGCCCAAGGGGTACGTACCCGCCGACCTGGTGCGCATGGACCTTCTGGTCAACGGCGATCGCGTCGATTCGCTATCGCTGATCGTTCACCGCGAAGGCTCGTTCAACAAAGGGCGCGATCTGTGCGTCAAGATGAAGGAGTTGATTCCGCCGCAGCAATTCGAGGTTGCGATTCAGGCCGCGATCGGCTCCAAGGTGATAGCCCGTACCACCGTCAAGGCGCTGCGCAAGAACGTCACCGCCAAGTGTTACGGCGGGGACATCACCCGAAAACGTAAGTTGCTGGAGCGTCAGAAGGAGGGTAAGAAACGAATGAAGCAGGTCGGAAACGTGGAGATTCCCCAGGAAGCCTTTTTGGCGATTCTAAAGGTCGACTGATGGAAGCCGGCGTATTGGATTGGTGGCGACGGCGCGGGGCTCTTCGCCGGGCGCGGGCGGAGGCGTTGCATCTGATCAAGGAAGCGCGCCGGATCCTGAAGCGAAAGAGTTTTCGCATTCCCCAGTCAGCCGCGGAGGCGGTCTCGGTCGCCGTCACTGAAATGGAGCGTGCGCTCGGGACGGAGGACCTGGATCGTCAGCGCGTCGCCTTGACCGCGCTCGACGAGGTCATGGAGGACAAGCTGTCCTTCGCGCGGAAATCGACCATCCGGGAGTATTCCGAATCCATTGGCATCGCCGTTGCGATCGCTCTGTTGTTGCGGGCGTTCGTGGTCGAGGCCTTTCAAATTCCGTCGGGCTCGATGATCCCGACCCTCGAGGTCGGCGATCATATTTTCGTCGCCAAGTTCTCCTATGGTCTGGGAATTCCGTTCACGGATACGAAGCTGTTCGAATATTCGTCGCCCAAACGGGGAGACGTGATCGTCTTCAAGTACCCGCAGGACCACAGTATCGACTACATCAAGCGGGTGGTGGGTCTGCCGGGCGACAAGCTGGAACTGCGACAGAACGAGTTGTTCATCAACGATCGCCCCATGCCGCGCGAGCACGCCGGACTTTTTCGATATAGCGAAGGGGGCCGATCGGCAGCCGAGGAGCGTGAGAGCGATTTGTGGATTGAATCTCTGGACGACAAGCGTCACCAGGAGATCCAGGATCTGAATCGCATGCCCGCGAGCTACGGCCCGGTGGTGGTGCCCGAGGGTAACGTATTCGTCATGGGCGACAACCGCGACAACTCGCGCGATTCTCGGGTCTGGGGCTTCGTGCCTTATGACAACGTCAAGGGCCGGGCGCTCATCGTGTGGTGGTCGCGTGATCCGGCGTACGGCGGCTGGTCACCCGAGGGCGTGGGCGAGTGGTTCAAGTCAATTCGCCTCTCTCGTTTCTTCAGCGTGGTCAGATAACCGCCTGGCGAAGATTCATAGCTGATTGAGTGGCCGGGTGGCCGGCGGCGGCGCGGGCGGAAACGCTGCGGGGGGCATGGTGGACTTTCTGTTCCGAACTCCCCGAAGGGGAACCGGGCAGCGACTTGCTCCCAGAATTCTCAACAGCGTCGGTCTTGCTTTGGATCGAGGGGGAGCAACGCTCATGCCGGACTTGAAATGCAGAGCAACGCTCCCAGACCGATTGCGATCACCATGTAGGTAACGGCGAACAAGAGGAGGAGGTGCTGAAGGGTAGAGAGATCATAGGGATTCGTGATTTCATGCCGTCGGCACATTGCTTCGTGGTCACGTGCAAGCATTTTCGCAGGCTTGTGCCCAATGGCGCAAATCGTTCCGAAACCAAGGTTGACCAGTACGGGAAGGACGAGAGCAAACTTCAGGAGGGGGGCTTCGGGGTGCGCGAGGCAATAGGACGCTACCCCGCCGGTGACCGCCAGCACGACCGTGGCCCCTTTCAAGAGCAGTTCGAGGTAGAATTTATACAGAGAGAGATCGATGTCGATCTCCTTCCATCGGTCGCCTTCGGCCACTGACCCAGGGTACACGACTACGTCTGAGGGTCAAACCGTTCAATAGGTCGCGGTTGCTAATCTGCAGGCGGTAGCCGAGTGGCGATCTACTCTCGTCCCAACGGGTCTGCGGCATTCGACCGACGCGTTCGCCCCCAACGATCCAAGATTCTTGCCAACATCGCTGATTCCTCTGCCGGCTCCGAATCCGGATCCGGCCACCGGATCCGGNNGCCACCGGCCACCGGCCACCGGCTCTATCGCGACAGCAGATAGATTGCCGTCCCCACCACCACCAAGATCGCCCCGACAACAGCCACCACGCGCTTGGCCTCCCGACGCACGGGAGCGATATCCATGCTCGCCAGGGCGTCTGCGATGTGTTGGCGAAGCGCCGCGGCGTTCTCATGCCGGGCATCGCGAGACTTGGCCACCATCTTGAGGACCACTTCGTCGACTGCGGTCGGGAGCGCCAAGTCGGGTCGCAAGCTGGATGGGGAAGGGGCTGTCTCCTGCAGGTGAAACTGAATGACTTCCGTGGTGCTCTTCGCGCCCTTGAA
>PMNO01000348.1 GCA_003161835.1 Myxococcales bacterium
CGCGTCCCTGCAGCGGCGCTACACCGTGCAGGCCGATGAGGTCCGGCGCCGCGGCCTGACCGTGCCCCGGCGGCTGACCTTCGACGGCGACGGCGCGGTGGGCGGCGTCCCCAGCCCGGGGCTCGTGCCACGGCATTTTCCGCACAGCGCCGAGGTCCTGTACTTGCGCCAGACGCGGAATGAACGGCCGGCCTACGTGTTGATGGACCCCGCCGGCAAGATCACGCGCGAGCTCTTCGACACCCATGGAGTCGGCGCGGCGTCACCCACGCCCGACGGACTCGGACTCGTGTTTCAACAGATTTCGCCCGTTCCCCTCCCCCGACGAATCGCGGGCTCCGACAGCACGACGTGGGAGGACCTGTTTCATTTGGACCTGGAAACAGGCGAAGTACGGCAGCTGACCCATGGGCGCCGCACCCACCAACCGGACGTCTCGCCGGATGGCCGCCGCGTCGCCTGCACAATCGGCAGCACGACCGGCAGCCACCTGCTCGCGGTTCTCCCCATCGAAGGCGGCAAGCCCGAAGTCTTGCTTCCAAATGCCCAGGGGGAGATCGCGTACTCACCCGCCTGGTCGCCCGACGGCAAACAGATCGCGTATTCCCGGTTCAAGCCGGGAGGGTTCCACGACATTCACATCTTCGACCTCGCGTCCAAGATCGATCGTCCCTTGCAGGTCGATCGTGCGATGGACATCGAGCCGCGCTTCTCGCCGGACGGGCGCTTTGTCCTGTGGTCCTCCGATCGCAGCGGCATCTACAACATCTTCGCGCGGGAGCTGGCCACGGATCGCACGTTCCAGGTCACGAACGTCCTGGGCGGCGCATTCCAACCCACGGTTTCCCACGACCTCGGGACCCTGGTCTTCACCGGTTTCTCGGCCGTGGGTTTCGACCTCTACTCGATGCCCTACGCGCCCGACTCGTGGAAGCCAGCCGAGCCCTTCGTCAACGCCCGTGACGACGCCGCGGTGATCGAAACCGCGTCGCCCACGGTGGCGGCGACCCGCGAGTCCGAGTACCAGGCCTGGAAATACCTGTATCCGCGCGCGTGGGGTGTGCCGACGCTTTCCAGCGATGATCTGGGTCTGGGGGCGGCGGCGGGACTGACGCTCCACATCGGCGATCCCGTCGCGCTGCACGACCTCACCCTGTCGATTCTGGTTCCCACCGCGGGCGATCCCTCGCTGAGTGCGTCCTACAACTACTACCGATTCTGGCCGTCCCTGAACCTCTCGGCGTCGCGCGCGGCGGCGACCGCTGGCGATCTCAGCTTCAACGGCCACCAGCAGAACTATCGGCAACATCAGACCGCCGTGTCCGGAAGCATCGGATTGCCGATCTTGCGGCGCGTGGATTCGTCGGGCGACCTATCGATGTCCTATCAGGTTCTGCAATATGGCCCCGCGGACCCGCTTCCCATCGCCGATCCGACCGGCGAGATCACGGTTCCCCCGGAGACGGGACCGAACACGAATTTCGGGCTGGGCTGGTCCTATTCGAATGCTCACGCCTGGGGACTGTCCATCAGCAATCAGGAAGGCCGCAGCCTGGGGCTGAACCTGACCGTCTCGGATCCCAGCATCGGCAGCAAATTCCATACGACGGTGCTCAACTGGAATTGGCGGGAATACTTCACGCCGCCCTGGGCTCGCCTCCACGCGCTGGCGATCCTCTACGCTGGCGGGGTGGGCATCGGCGACAAGCGATCCCTTTTCGCGCTGGGCGGCTTCGAGCACCAAGATCTCGTGCGCTCGCTGTTCTATCAGCGTCGTCAGTGCTGCCTGTTCCTGCGGGGATACCCTCAGGGATTCGTCCGGGGCGATCAATTTCACCTGCTATCCGCCGAATACCGCTTCCCCCTCCTCCTGATAGAGAGCGGGTATTCCACCTTTCCGGTCTACTTGCGGAGAATCCACGGGGCGGTCTTCTCCGATCTGGGCAACGCGTTCTTCGGCGACTTCACGCGCCATGGCTGGCGGGTCGGCACCGGGGGCGAGCTCAGGTTGGATTTCAAGTTCGGCTACTATTTCGACAGCCAGGTGCAGTTCGGAATCGCCAAGGGTCTTTCGACCGGAGGCGTGACGGACTACTACTGGGTCACATCCTTCCCGATATTCTAGGCTTCGTTTCGGTACGAACCGCCCCCGCAGCCCCCGATCAGCCATCCTCGACAGACCGGAGTCTTCTTTGGACAGAAAACAGCGGACCTTCGTATTTCTTGCAACACTGTTCGTGGCCGCCTTGATCACGGGCGATTTCGTGGGGGGCAAATTCTTCGTGCTCTTCGGGCGCAATTTTTCGGCCGGCATCATTCCCTTTCCAATCACCTTCGTCCTCACCGACGTGGTCAACGAATTTTACGGCACGCACGGCGCACGCCGACTGACGTACGCCGGCCTCGGCGCCGCCGTCTTTGTCTGGGTCGTCATCAACATCGCGCTGGCGCTGCCCACCAGTCCGGATTCGCCGATCTCCGACTCGGTCTTCCGGGGCGCGTTTGGTACGTCGTCTCGGCTTTACGTCGCATCCCTGACCGCCTACATGCTGGGGCAGCTGCTGGACATCGCGATCTTTCAGGTCCTACGTCGGATGACCGGCCACCGGCTCCTGTGGCTCCGGGCCACGGGGTCTACCGTGCTTTCGCAGGTGCTCGACAGCCTGGCCGTGAGCTTCGTATTTCTGGTGGGCACCAAGCCACTTGGGTTCATCGTGGCCAATGCCGGCAACAACTACGTGGGCAAGCTCTGCATGGCCGTCCTGCTGACTCCGCTCATCTACCTGGGGCACTGGTTCTTTCGGCGCGTCTTCGCCCTGCCAGAGAAGGACACCCCGGCAACCAACNNGCGGGCGGCTTGGGCGGCGCCGCGGTCGCGGTAGCCGTCATGCTGCCCAAATTCGGCATCTCGGTCAAAACATGTTCCAGCAACTCATCCATCCGCTTCACGTAGATGATCTCGATTTCCTTGCGGGGTTGCTCGGGAATCTCGCTCACATCCTTGCGGTTCCGCTCGGGCAAGACGACCTTCTTGATGCCTGCTCGGTGTGCCGCAAGGAATTTCTCCTTGATGCCCCCGACCGGAAGCACGAGCCCCCGCAGCGTAATTTCCCCGGTCATGGCCACGTCACTGCGGATGGGTTTGTTTGTCAGCAGGGAGGCCATCGCGACGAACATGGTCACCCCCGCCGAGGGTCCGTCCTTGGGAATGGCCCCCGCGGGAATGTGAACGTGCAAGTCGATCTTTTCCAGGAAGTTGTCCTCCAACCCGAGCCACTTGGTCCGTGATCGGATGAACGACAGCGCCGCCTGCGCGGATTCCTTCATCACGTCACCGAGCTGACCCGTCAGCACCAGCTGCCCCTTCCCGATCATCTTGGTCGCCTCGATGAACAGAATGTCGCCACCGACGGGCGTCCAGGCCAATCCAGTCGCCACCCCAGGCTCCGCCGTGCGCTCCGCGACTTCCGAGATGTGCTTGGCCGGTCCCAGGAATTCCTCGATGCGAGCGGTCGTGATCTGTTCCAAACCCTGCGCCTTGCCCTCGGCCACCAGCACCGCGATGGCCCGAATAACGTTGGCCATCTCGCGCTCCAGATTGCGAACTCCGGCCTCACGCGTGTAGCTGTCGATCACCTCCGCGACCGCGCTGTCCTCGAAGACCACCTTCTCTTTGGACAGACCGTGCTCTTCAAGCTGCTTCGGAATCAGGAACTGTCGCGAGATATTGAGCTTTTCCTCTCGGGTGTAGCCCGGCAGCTCCAACACCTCCAGCCGGTCGCGCAACGCGGGCGGCACGGGGTCCAAAATGTTGGCGGTCGCGACAAACATGACCTTGGACAGATCGAACGGGACCTCCAGGTAGTGGTCGGAAAAGCTGTGGTTCTGCTC
>PMNO01000204.1 GCA_003161835.1 Myxococcales bacterium
CCAGAATCTGCTGGGTGCGCTCGGCCGCCTCCTCCGCCTCCCTCCGGGCCGCCTGCTCGGCGACCAGCGCCGTGCGGGCAGTCTCGGTCTGCACCCGGTCCGTGATGTCGCCGCACACGCCCACCAGGCGCAAGAGCGTCCCCCGTGGGTCCATATCAAAACGCCCGTGCGCTTCCAACCACCGCACGGCGCCATCGGGGCGCAAGATCCGATAGGTCAGTCTGTGGTCGTGTCCCGTGGCCAGATTCTCCCGAATCGTGGCCAGCACGCGCGCGCGATCCTCGGGATGGATGTCGGCCTGATACGCCTCGAAGGTTCCCGGGAAAGAACCCCGGGGGATTCCGTGCATGTCCTCGAGCGTCTCGGACCAATGCACGACGCCGCGAACGATGTCCCACTCCCAAGTTCCCAGCTGCCCCGCATCCAGGGCCAGTCGGAGCCGGCGCTCGCTCCCCCGCAAGGCGGCGGCCCCCTCTTCGAGCTGCCGCTGGGATTGTCGGGCATCGTCGAAGTCGCTGTTGGTACCGAGCCACTGCACGATTTGCCCGGCCGCGTTGCGCAGCGGTCGCGCCTGCCCCTGGTGCCAGCGGTACACGCCATCGGCGCGCCGCAAGCGAAATTCGACGGCGTAGAGGTCTCCGGTCGCCAGACAATGCGCCCACCGCGCGGCGCAAGTGGGGAGATCCTCCGGATGGACGACGTCGCGCCATCCTTCGCCCAACATCTGTCCCAGAGATCGGTCGAAGTAGTCCAGAACGCGCTTGTTGACGTAGTCGAGGGTTCCATCAGCCTGAGCTGTCCACACCTGAGTGGGCAGCATCTCGGCCAAGATGCGATAGCGCTGCTCGGCGTGACCTGGGCCACCCGCTCCCGACTCAACAACATCCAGCGATTCGGTGAATGGCATCTCGGCCACCGAACCTGATAGCACGACTTTGCGCCGCCCCATCGCCCAAGCCGACCGGACGACGTCTCAAGCGGCAGCGTGCGCCCAGCTGTCCTCCAGGGCCGCAAGCGGCGCCAGGTGCGGCTGAAGTTGTTCCTTGAGCCTCTTCTCCAGTTGCCGCGCTCGCTCGCGGCTGATCCCGAATTCTTGCCCGAGTTCGCGCAACGTTATGGGCTCATCCGCGGTCAGACGCCGGGAGAGGATCACCTTTTCTCGTTCGCCCAGGGTCGCCTCCACCCTCCGGATGAGGCTGCTCACCGCGAATCGAACCTGTCTGTTGGCCAGCTCCTCGTCCGGGGCNNGACAAACTGGCGGGATCCGCGGTCTCGCCGGTTGCGTTGACGCGCGCCTGCTCCTTGCGCAAGGAATAGAAGAGCTTTCGCTGCGGCAGGGTCGTCACGACGCGCATCATGCGACCGTTGGTCATGTTGTATTGGTGGATATAGGCGCGAATCCACCACACCGCGTACGTCGACAAACGCAGTCCGCGGTCGGGATCATACTTGGTCACCGCTTTCATGAGGCCGAGCGTGCCTTCCTGAACCAGGTCCGGAAGGGTGGACGACCGAAAGCAGAATCCGCGTGCAATCTTCACGACCAGCCGCAAGTTTCCCTCCACCAGGCGGCGTTCCGCATCTCTATCGCCCGTCTCGCGGTAGCGAATGGCCAGCCGTAGCTCCTCCTCGCGACTGAGCGCTGGGTGCTTTCCCAGCTTCTTGATGAACCCGTCCTTCACCGCAATCTCTCCGTTCGTCATGGGCTTTGGCGCCTTTCAAGGGTCATGCCAGTCACCCAACCGGTACGGGATCGGGCGGATACGCAACCGAGCATTACGCACGCGTAACGTGTGGTTACAAATGCCAGACCATCCGCAAAAAGGCCGGGGAGCTTCGCGCGCCGCGACGCTCCCCGGCCTTTGAGAGAAACTGCGAGATGGTGCATCGGCGCTGGTGGCGCTCTGCTCTCTAACGACCCCGGGCATGCTGCCGCGATGCCCCCAGGACGCGGCCGGTCAATTCGCTGCGGTGAGGGCCAGGTGCCTCCGGCATTTCATCTGGAGCCTCGGCCTTCATTCGAGGATAACGGCCGCTCTCGCCGCGCGATTGTTCCCCGGCGAGCTCACGTTCCGCCTGAAGCCAATCGTCCTGCTCGTGCCCGGNNTGGTGTGGGTTTTTGACGCGCTCACACCCGAGCGCGTCGATCTCCGGGGCCTCGGCCTTCAATGTGCATGCCATCGCACCCGATGCCGCACCTCGAAGATCTGGGACTGATTGGGAACTGCCAGTATGCCGCCCACGTCCACCGAACCGGTTCCATCGGTTGGCTGTGTTGGCCCCGCCTGGACAGCGAGCCCATCTTTGGATCGCTTCTCGACGCCGCCTCGGGGGGGGAGTTCCTCATTGGTTCCGCCACGGGCGAACTGGGCGATCAGCGCTATCTGCCCAACACCAACGTGCTCGAGACCACCTTTCGCACGCCCAGCGGCGCGTTCCGGGTTCTCGATTTCGCGCCGCGCTACTTCATCCGCCAGCAGGTGTTCCATCCAACGGAGCTGATC
>PMNO01000529.1 GCA_003161835.1 Myxococcales bacterium
CTTCGGGATCGAGGGTGCGGAGCGCCAGGCCCTGGACGGGGGTGAGATCGAGGCTGCCACAGGTCTCGCTCCACCAGCCGCGCAGGCTGAGCGCGAACTCGATGAGCAGCAGCCAGACGTCATCCGGCCGGTCAGCCGGCCGGTCAGCCGGTCGGCCTGGCGCCGCGGAGATCGAACCGGGGGCACGTTTCTTCATTGACCTATACTATTTAACAATAAGATGGTTGACAACCTAAATCATTGGGAACATACATCGTCCCACGCCTAACCGAGGAACCAACCGAGGAACCCGACATGAACTCTCGCCCACAGTCCCGCCCCATCTTGTCTCTGGTCTCGGCGCCCTTGCCATCGCCGGCTTCCGCGCCAGGCGCCCCGCTCCGGGTGCTGGCCCTGGCCCTGCTGGGTACGCTCGCTTGCGCACGCTCGGCGGCCGAAACCAAGACCGCCCCGCCCCCTGAGGCCGCGCCCCTGGCGGTCACCCTGGCGACGGCGTTCGAAACCAAGGTGCCGCGCGTGCTGACGCTCTCGGGGACCCTCGTCGGCGCCGAACAGGCCCAGGTGGCCGCGGGGGCGACCGGCAAGGTCTTGGCGACCTATGTCGAACGGGGATCCGTGGTGAAGAAAGGCGCTCCCCTGGCCAAGCTGGACGCGCGCATGATCACCGCGCAGGCTCAGGAGGCCAACGCCCAGGTTGAGTCCTTGAGGGCGCAAGAGGCCCAAGCGTTGCTCGATTGCGAGCGCACCAAGCGCATGTTCGACAAGGGCGCCATCTCAAAGGCCGACTTCGACCGCACCCAGACCCAGTGCCTCACGGCCAAGTGGTCGTTGGCGGGTGCCGAGGCCCGCAAGGTTCAAAGTGGGGAGGCCCTGCGCGACAGCGAGATTCGCGCTCCGTTTTCGGGCATGGTGGTCGAGCGCGCGATCTCGTCCGGCGAGTACGTGCGCCCTGATTCGCGGGTGGTGACGCTCGTGGCGGTGGACGCCCTCCGGGTGGAGCTGACCGTGCCCGAAGGCGACGTCACCCTGATCAAGCAGGGCATGCCGGTCACATTCCGCCTGGCTTCGGCCAAGAAAGACACCGTATTTCAAGGGCGGATCCGCTACATCGGCCCCGTCGTGCGCCAGCAGACCCGCGATGCCGTCGTCGAGGCGGTGGTCGAGAACCCCGGTCACGAGCTGCGGCCGGGAATGTTCGTCACCGCCGAGCTGGCGCTGGGCGAGCAGCCGCTGCCCGCCGTCCCGCGCTCCGCGCTGCGTGTCGACGGTGCCCAGCGGCACCTCTTCGTGGCCGCGGGAGATCGGTTGGAAGAACGCATGGTCCAGGTGATGGACACCGGGGGCTCCGACGTGCCCATCGTCAATGGGGTCAAGGTCGGCGAAAAGGTTGTCGCGTCGCTGACGGCCGAGGTGCGCGACGGCGCGCGCATCAAGCCCACGAAATAGACGCACCGGAATTCCACCCAACAAGGACCTTGAGGAAATAACATGCAATGGCTTGCGAGCATCAGCGTCCGCAGACCGATCTTCGCGACGGTTCTGATCCTGACCATCGTCGTCGTCGGCCTGGTCGGCTACAAGAGTCTGAACGTCGACCGGTTCCCCAACGTGGACTTCCCGATCGTCGCGATCATCACGCGCCTGCCAGGCGCGGCCCCCGAGGAGATCGAGACCGAGGTGACCGACAAGATCGAGGAGGCGGTCAACACCATCAGCGGCATCGATGAGCTGCGGTCCACGTCGACCGAAGGCGTGTCNNGCGGACCTTCCCAAGGGGATCGAGTCGCCCGTGGTGAGCAAGGTGGATCCAGACGCGTCACCCGTGTTGTGGCTGGCGCTCGAATCCACCCGGCCGATCCGCGAGATCACGGAGCTGGCGGACAAGAAGATTCGGCAGTCGCTGGAGAATGTCTCGGGCGTTGGACAGGTCAGCATCATCGGCGGCCGCAAGCGGCAGATTCAGGTGTTCCTGGATCCGATCAAGCTGCGGGCCGCGGGTCTGACCGCGGTCGATGTCCAGCGCGCCATCGTCGCCCAGAACATCACCGCCCCGGGGGGAGCCGTTGATACCGGGCCCGAGCGCCTCGTGTTTCGTGTGCGCGGCCGGGTCGGCAGCGTCAGCGGAGTCGGGGAGGTGGTTGTACGCCAGGCGGCAGACCATCCGCTTCTGGTGCGCGACGTGGCGCGCGTCGTGGACGGCGAGGAGGAGGCGGAAACCGCCGCCAGCCTCTCGGGCAGCCCCGCGGTCGTCCTGGTGGTGCGCAAGCAGTCCGGGCAAAACGCGGTCAAGGTGGTCGACGACCTGAAGGAGCGCCTGGCGGAGCTCGAAAAGACGCTGCCCACGGGCACGCGCATCAAGATCATTCGCGACAACACCGAGACCACCCGGACCGCGGTCGATGCCGTGCGCGAGCACCTGGTCCTGGGCGGCTTCCTGGCGGCGCTGGTCGTCTTGATGTTCCTCGGAAACCTGCGCAGCACGCTGATCGCGGCGCTGGCCATCCCGACGTCCATCATCGGAACGTTCATGGCGATGTGGATGATGAATTTCACGATGAACACCATCACGCTCCTGGCGCTGGCGCTGGCGGTCGGCATCGTCATCGACGATGCGATCGTCGTTCTGGAGAATATCTTTCGCTACGTCGACGAGAAGAGGGTCCGGCCGATGCCAGCGGCGATCTACGCCACCCGCGAGATCGGTCTGGCGGTCCTGGCGACGACGCTGTCGCTCCTGGCCGTCTTCATGCCCGTCGCGTTCTTGGGCGGCATCCCGGGGCGGTTCCTGCGCAGCTTTGGCCTGACCATGGCCGCNNTGCTGGAGCGCGTGGTCGACGTCTTCTATCGGCCGATCGAGCGGGCGTACATGGCCGTTCTGGCGTTCGTGATCGACCGCCGCTGGATCGTGGTGCTCGCGTCGTTCGCGACCTTGGGCTCCTGCATTCCCCTGTTCAAGGCGGTCCCCAAGGGCTTCCTGCCGAAGAACGACGAGGCGCAGTTCGAGATCAGCCTGCGGGCTCCGGAGGGCACCAGCCTCGCCAGCACGAATCTGCACGCGGAACGCCTGGCGCGCGATGTCCGTCAGTGGCCCGAGGTCGTCGACACCATGATCACGATCGGCGACGGGGCCGAGAAGACCCCGAATCTGGCCAAGGTCTTCGTGCGGTTGGTTCCGCCGGATCAGCGAAAGGTGTCGCAAGACGAGCTGCAGGAGCGGGTGCGCAAGGAATTGGTGCCGAAGCAACCTCCGGAGTTCCGGACCACCGTCTCGGCCGTGTTGGCCTTCAGCGGCGGCGGATTCAGCGCCGCGACCGTCCAGTACATCATGACCGGGTCGGACCTCGGCAAGCTCACGGAATATTCGAAGGTCGCCCTCGCCAAATTGAAGGCCATCCCCGGGGCCGTGGACGCAGACACGTCGCTCATCACCGGCAATCCGGAGATCGAGGCCGTGATCCAGCGTGCCAAGGCCGCCGATCTCGGGGTCAGCGTCGCGGATGTCGCCTTGGCCGGGCAGTTGTTGATCGGCGGAGTGAAGGTGTCCCGCTTCGATGACAACGGGAATCAGTACGACATTCTCGTGCGCGCGGATGAGTCATACCGCACCAGCCAGGACGCGCTGGCGTTGCTCTCGGTGCCGTCCGCCCGGCTGGGCGTCGTTCCCTTGCTGGATGTCGTCGAACTGAAACGCACCGAAGGCCCATCGCAGATCACCCGCTATGGCCGCCAGCGCCAGGTGACCTTCCTGGCCAACACCATCCCGGGCGTGGGTTCCGGCGAGGTCGGCTCCGCCTTCGAGCTTGCGGTGGCCCAGATGCACTTGCCGCCCGACTACCGCTTCGTTCCGTTCGGTCAATCCAAGGAAATTGGGCGCACGGGACGGAACTTCTTGGTCGCCTTCGCCCTGGCGTTCGTGTTCATGTATCTGATCCTGGCGGCGCAATTCGAGTCGTGGCTGCACCCCATCACGATTCTGCTGGGATTGCCGCTGACGGTTCCGTTCGCACTGCTGTCACTCGTATTGCTGGGTCAGGGCCTGGACATCTTCACGATGTTAGGAATCCTGGTTCTGTTTGGCGTCGTGAAGAAGAATTCAATTCTGCAGATAGATCACATCAATCGGCTGCGGGCCCAGGGGCAATCGCGGCGTGACGCCATCTTGCACGGCAATCGGGACCGGTTGCGCCCGATCTTGATGACCACCGCCGCCTTCGTGGCCGGCATGTTGCCCTTGGTGTTTTCGAAGGGCATCGGCGCCGAGTTCAATCGGGCCACCGCCGGTCCGGTGGTGGGGGGACAGATCTTGTCTCTGTTGCTGACCCTGCTCGCGACCCCCGTCGCGTACTCGCTGTTCGACGACGCTTCGGTGAAACTGAAGCGCTTGTTCCGGATGAAGCCGAGACCTGATTCTGAAACCGGCGCCGATGAGATTCGCGTGCCGTCCGATCTGCCGCACGGGGCCGTGGTGGCCGACGGCATTCACGTGACCCACGCGGGGGCCCTCTCATGAAACGATTTGTCGTCACCTCGACCTCGACCGCGGCTTTGCTGCTCGGCCTGGCCGGTACCGCCTTCGCTGACAACGCCCCGGTCACGCGCCGGTTAACCTTGGACGACGCTCTCGCGCTGGCTCGAAAGTCGAATCACAGTTTGGTGGCCGAGCGCGCGCGTTTGGATCAAGCCAAGGCGATCGTGGATCGGGCCTGGACGGTTCTGTTCCCCACCATCACCGCCCAGGGAAAATACCAACGCAACAACACGGCGTTCTCGTTCCCGCGGCCCGGCCTGTCAGACCTGACCATCCAGCCCATCGATCAGCTCGACGCGGTCGTCGGGTTCACCATGCCGTTGCTGGTGCCAGCGGCCTATCCCGGGCTCAAGGCCGTCGACAAGACCGAAGAAGCCACACGCGAGAATGTTCACGCGGCAGAGGATGCCGTGCTGTTTGGCGTCGCCCAGAGCTTCTACGCGGCGGCCATCGCCGACGAGGTGCTGGTGGCACGGCAGTCGAGCATCGAGGTCTCCCGCGCCACGGTCGAGAACGCCAAGACCCGCTTTTCCGCCGGGGCGGTGACCAAGGTCGACGTCGATCGCGCGCAGCTGGCGTTGTTGCGTGCCGAGCAGGGCGCGCGGGAATCCCAGCTGGCGCGCGAGGAAACCTATCGGGCGCTCGCGCGGCTGATCCAGATCGAGCAGCCATTCCAGGTCAGCGTCCCGCTGGCGTCGGTCGCGGCAGGAGCCGGCGACAAGTCCGTGCCGTCATCGTCCGGGGGAGATTTGGCCTCGGCGTTGCGTCTTCGTCCCGAGTTTCGCGCCCTGCAAGCGGCGGCCGAATCCGAGGAGGCCGAACGGCGCAGCAACGCGTGGCGGTGGGCGCCGGGACTGTCCGGATTCGGGAACGCGCGCTTCTTCAACTACGACAACTTCCACTCCGACAGGCATTCGTGGGCAATCGGCGCGCAGTTGGATTGGCTCATCTACGACGCCGGGGTGCGCGACACGAATCGACGCTTGGCGGCCGCGCAAGAGGCCGAGACGCGGGCGCGGGCCGAGGTGCTGCGCGAGACGATCGGCGACGATCTCGCCAACGGACGCCGCCAGGTCGAGACCAAGATTGCGGCCCAGGAGACCTTCGAGCATTCGGTTGCGCTGGCCCGCGAAACGGTCGAGCTGGTGCGCATTCAATACGAGGCGGGACAGGCCACCCAGATCGATTTGCTGACCGCGCAGGACAATCTGGTCGCCGCGCAAGAGGCTCTGGCCCAGGCCCACTTCGATCTGGCGGTCGCCGATCTGACCCTCCGGCGCGCGGCGGGCACGTTTCCGGGGCGGTAGTGCTGCGCGCTCATAGGCTGCTTTCGCGCGCCGCCCTCCGGCGTAACGGGACCGCGGGGTTATGATGCGGAATTCCCGACTCCGCTGATTCACCGGCGCAGGCCGGCCTGGAACGTGGCGCCCGTTTTTGCGCCGGTGCCGTCGTGGGGGCGGCCTTGTTCTTCGCGGTCTGGCAACTG
>PMNO01000490.1 GCA_003161835.1 Myxococcales bacterium
CCGCCGTTCCGAAGAGGGGGCGTGGAGCGACAGGGAGCCACCACCGCGGTCACGTCACCGAAAGTGACGATGTCCTCGTAGACCAACATGCGCTTGGCGGTCAGGCGCTCGCCGTTGACGCGGGTTCCGTTTTGGCTGCCCAGGTCGACGAGGTGGACGGTATCATCCTCAACGAAAATGCGCGCGTGATGACGCGAAACCGCCGCCGAATCGATTCGGATGTCGGCTTCCGCGGCACGGCCCACCAGGGCCTCGCCCCGCTCGGGGAATGGCCACGGGCGCACCGTTTCTCCCGACCACACCAGCAGCTGATATCGCGCCGCAAGACGTGGGTTCGTCAGCGCTGCGTCCGCGTCATCGGGATCGATGCGTAGCGTCACAACGTCCGTCTCCCCCGTTCGATGGGGAACGCGAACAACCGCATTGCCTCGTGGGATTGGTCTGACTTCGCTCACGATACGTTCCCGCCCTTGGCGATGGTAGGCGATCCACATCCTGCGCGGCAAGCGAGGGCCAGCCGATCGGCGGCTGTGGCCGCGGTGGGGGGGCGGCCCCCGTCGCCGCCCTGAGCCAAGAACAGCGCCGGCTCGGTGATTTCGAGCTCCATCACGAGAGGCCGACCCGCCGAAACCACCACGTCGACCCGGGCGTACAGGGGAGGAGGCTCCGCCGCCATCGAAGCCGCTTCGGCGGCCGCAATCAACGTCTGGCTGGCCACTCGGAGCACCTCCGCTGGAGGTGTCTCTGCGACCGCTCGCCCCCCGTGTTTCTCCTGTACGCGGAAATCACCGGGCGCTGGATACTTGCGGACGGCATGGCTGAAAGTGCCGTCAAAGAAAATCAATGACCACTCGCCCCCGGCGGAAATATCCGCCAAGAATGGCTGGATCAGCAGAGGCGCGCGAGGAGCCAATTCCAGCCGCGCGGTGGTCGAGCCGGCGGCCGCCGCGAAGGTCTGTCCCGCCCGAACGCGATACGTGCCGAATGCCCCCGCCGACACGGCGGGCTTCACCACGAAATCGTTCCAGGGCGTCGCTCGCAAGGCGGCATCAAGCCTCTCGTCGGACGCCAACGCCTCTGGTCCCAGCCAAACCGTTGGGACGATGGGTACCCCCCGTGTGGCCAGATCGATGAGGTAGGTCTTGCGCGCGTTCCACCGCAAGTAGGCCCCGGCGTTGCGCAGGCGGCGCCGGCCGCAGGAGCGCTCGACGGCATCCACCCACCCCAGCCAACGGCCGAGGTCGTCGTGATAGTCCCAGCACGATCGCACGACGATCAGATCGAACCGATCCCATTGAACGCGCTCGTCGGTCCAGATGGCGATCTCGGTGCGGAGGTCCATCTTCTCCAGGGCGNNGGGGGAGGCGGGGGCGGACCGGGGGCGCGAGTCACTTTCCCTTCCTTCTCACAGAGGCCTTGCTGCGTCAAAGCCGCGCAGGCGTCCCCGACGCCTGGCCGCCCAAGGCGCCTTCCTGTAGCATTTGGCGGTGAGTCGAAACTGGCGTTGGCTCGTGCCGCTCTCGCTGGGGTTCACGACTGCGGCCGCGACGGCGCAGGCTCCGCCCACGCTATCGCCGGCACTGGCGCGCCTGGAGGAATGGCGAAAGACCCGGATCCCGATGTACCTGAGCGACTTCGGGGAACTCGGCCGCTACCGTAAAGCCAACCAGCGACTGGCCCCGCCAGCCGTAGGCGAAAACCGCGTGGTCTTCTTTGGCGACTCAATCACTGACCTGTGGCGGCTTGAACACTCCTTCCCGGGCAAGCCGTACGTCAACCGGGGAATCAGCGGCCAGACCACCGCTCAAATGCTGGTGCGTTTTCGCCAAGACGTCATTGACTTGAAACCAAGGGCCGTCGTGATCCTGGCGGGCACGAACGACATAGCCGGGAACACGGGGCCCATGACCCTGGAGCAGATCGAGGCGAATTTCATGTCGCTGGCCGAGCTGGCGCGCGCGCACGATATCCGGGTCGTTTTTTCGTCCATCGTTCCGGTCCACAACTACACCGCCCCGTCCGCGATGACGTTTCCCCTGCGGCCGCCTGAAAAAATTCTGGAATTGAATCGCTGGCTGAAGGACAAGAGCCGCGCTGGGGGCCACGTCTATCTCGACTACTTCTCGTCCATGGCGGACGAACACGGCATGCTCAAACGTTCCCTCTCGGACGACGGTCTGCATCCCAACCGCGCTGGCTACGATCTCATGGCGCCTTTGGCCCAGGCGGCCATCGACAAAGCCCTCGGCGGCCGCTGACAATCGAGGTCACCGCCCCTGGCGCGCCCTTCGGAGCGACGCTATTGCGCCGACAAACTCCGTGCGCACCGGAACCCACGTCGATCGTCGGGCAGGCCGGGTAGGATTCCGAGGCGCGTGGTCACGGTGAGCCACGTGGGATCGCCGAATCTAAAATCGCCCCCCCGAAAGACCCGCCCCGCTCCCACGGGTTGGATCACGACCGCGCAATTGTCACATGGCGCTGACGTGTAAGGCGCGTACACGTCCAAGGTCCACTCCCAAAGACTGCCCGCGAGGTCCAAATGACCCCAGCGACCGGCGCCCTTGGCGAGGCTGCCCGCTACGGGCAGATCGGCATCCGCGCACGACGGATCGCCATCGAACAGGCACCCGAACACGACGCGGTCCACCGACGGTTCCTCGGCTCCCCACGGGTACGGACGCTGTTCGCTGCCTCCCGCAGCCGCATATTCCCACTCCGCCTCGGTGGGCAGCCTCTTGCCTTCCCAGGCGCAGAAGGCGAATGCCTGGTACCAGGTGACGCAGCTGATGGGGCGGGCCTCGCTGGCGCCGACCTTTTGGGTCCAGGCTCCGCCGCATTCGGCGATATCGACCTTCAATACGTCGCCCCGCGCCGGCAGCCTGACCTTCCATTGTGGCTGCCAGCCGCTGCCGGGGATCAACGGGTGGGCGCCGGCGCCATCGGGTGGTGGTTCCCCGGCGTAGACGTCCGCGTATCGCCGAAATCGACCCACGGTTACCTCGAACTTGTCGAGGGCGAACGGCGCGACGGTCACGGTGTGGGCCGGATGCTCGCTCTCGTCCCCTCTGCCGTCGGGGGCCCCCGCCAAGAACGTGCCGCCTGGCACTTCCAGATCGTCGGAGCACGGTGGACTCACCCCGTCAGGGGCGCAGGGTTGGGGCGCCACGAGCAGTTTGATCGTGGTCTGGCCTATCTGGCCCAGGGGACCTTTCTCGACCACTTCGAGTGTGATNNTCAGGAGTGACCGTCAGGTAGGCGCCGGTCGGATCCTGGACGTTCCAGAAGTACGAAACCTCGGCTCCCTCCGGGTCGAAGCTGCCTTCGGCCGACAGATAGACGGTTGATCCCGGAATGATGCCACCGGGTGGCAGCGCCTCGGCGCCAAATGGGTAGTCGAATTCGTCCGTCGGTGTCAGTGTCTGGAATCGAATTTTTGGAAGCGGTACCAGATTCGTGCCCAACCCCGCNNTCGCTCGGAAGGGCACAGGCCAATCCGCATGGTGTGGCGACCCCACGCCCGGCGAGATCAGGTCGCTCGCCTGCACAGGCAAGACCGAGCCACAGAACACATCCCACGATGGCTCGGGGAGCGACGCCTCGACAGGACGTGGCCATCGGGTTGCGCCGGTCAAGGAACCAGGGACGCGCGTCGGCCATCTTCCGGATCATGGGCCCCCCCCGCGCTGGTAGACGCGCACGTAGTCGACTTCGAAGCGCAATGGAAAAGTGGTACTCGCGGGATCGCCGCCGTTGTCTCCGCCGATGGCCAGATTGAGGATCACGTACATGGGATGGCCGACGTACGGATTCGGCTGCCCGGCGGCCACTGCGTCGCTCACCGCAAAGTGATTGACGAGCTTGCCGTCCAGGGACAGGTCGATGTTCTGTGCGTCCCACTCCATGGCCCAGATGTGGAACTGGCTGGTCCATGCGGATGAACCCAGGCTGGTCAACGTCTGACGGACGCTTGACCATGCGCAGGTGCCCCCCGCGGGCTTGCAGACATTCGCGAGCACGGTGTTCTTGTAGAACTCCATGATGTCCACTTCACCGGACTGGGGCCAGCCGCCGGTTCCGAGTGTCCAGAACGCGGGCCAACTGCCCTGTTCGGTGGGAATGCGAGCGCGCATCTCGAAACGCCCGTAGGTGAACGCGTGCTTTCCCGAGGTGATCATCGACGTCGAGGAGTAGCTGGCGGTCTGAACCACCTCCCGGCGGGCCTCGATGGCGAGGATGCCGCCCTGACAGGAAGCGTTGTTGGGCTGATAGTACTGGAGCTCGTGATTTCGGACGAGTCCGTGCTCGTAGCCCCAGTTCGCGGGGTCGGGGCAGGTTGCCTGGTCGAATTCATCGGCCCAGGTCAGTCGCCAACCGGCGGCGTCGGAGATCCCCGCGTCGGGTGGATCAGCAGAGATGTCGCCGAGCACATCGCGGGCGTTCCCGGAATCGGTGACGAGCGAGTTCACGTCGAGACCCTCGGCGTCGCGGATGAACGAAGGTCTTGCGTCGTCGCGGTCCCCCATGTCGGGATTCAGGCCGCGCTCGGACGATGAATCGTCCCCACCGCCGTCACCGACTCCCCCCGCCGCCGTTCCTCGCCCGTCCGGGCCCGTTCGACTACCGTCCGCCCCTGCTCCGTTATCCGCGGTCGACGATCGACAGGCCGTGTACGTTCCCAAGCAAAGAAACGCACCAGCCGCCACGCGCGCGCTGAATCGGAACACCCATCAATGGTATTGCGATTCCGACGAAAAAAGTACCTGCTGCCCCAACAATCGGAAGGCGCCATTTGGGTAGAGCCGCAGATAGCGGGAGGCCAGAGCACCCGCATCGGAATCATGATGGGTGACCGCGGCCTCGATGGACATGGCCAAGGCCTCCTCGGCCAAGGCACCGCGCGGGTGGGCACTCAGATAGGAGTTCAACAGCCCACGCGCTCGGACAGGATCCCGGTCCTGACGCAGAGCCCGCAAGGCCGACGACACGAGCGCTGTATCGTCGGAGCGCAGGCGGCTCGCGGTGTACCGAGGTCGAGCCGAGGGTGTTAAATCGCGGCGCGGTGAAGCGGTCCCGGCGAGCGCCCCGGCTCCGGCGACGGCCAGTTCCGGTGAGGCTTCCCCGATGCCCCGCACCGGGTGCGCTCGCGAAACAGGCGCGCGCTGAACCACCGAGATCACACTTTCGGGTGCAGCGGCGATCGCCTCTCGTTTGGGCACGAGCCGCTCGTAGAAGTTGATCGCCCAGGCCGGCCAATGTCCGAGCGCGTTGCCCGCGATCGCGGTACTTCCGATCAGCGCCGTCAGCACGCTCATCGCGACCAGGGGACTCCACATGCGCCCTGGACGGAGGCGCGCGCGGTGCATCGCGCGCAGCCAGATTCTCTCTTTTCGTCCTACTGTCGAACGATACGGTTCTGCCGCCCCGAGAAGCGCGAGCGCACGACCTTTCACAGAAGAGCTCGGGTCACCGTAGCCCGGGGTGTGCAGCCGCAACGGTTCCCGGACATAACAAAGTGAGAGCAATTCCTCACCGAGATCTCCCTCGCTGCTGTCGCCGCCCCTCATTCTCACTGGCTCCTGTTCCACACTGCCATCAGGGTCGACCGAACCGAGAACCTTCAATCAAAGGGGGCGAGTATCCTTTCACGTCCCACGCTTATTGGAAGGATCGTGGGCGGGCACTCTTTGTGTGTGGCGATAGCGCCTGGCACCTATTCGGCAAGGCGCGTCGGTCGCTGATCCAGTTGCCAGGCGACGGTTTTCTTGGCGGCGCTCGATCCGCCGCTTGGTACCGGTAAAATCTCCACCAAGACGCTTCCGGAAAAGGCGGCTGCGCTCCGCTTACTGGCCCGCGTAGGTCGCGGCGACCATCTTGGCGATCGCCATGTCGCCCGCGGCGGTGAGGTGCGGACCAGTGCCCATGAAATCGGAGCACGCCGCGGCCTCGAACTTGGGGGCGACCTTCACCAGATTCGGATTGCGCGCGGCCACGTTGGCCAGTGCCTGATCGACATACGCGGGAATCAGCGTGTTCTCGGCAAGAACCGCGGTGTTTCCGCAGGACTTGTTGCCGGGACCCCGGATAATCGTCATCAAGACGATCTGTTTGACGTTGGGATACTTGGCCATGATGTTGTCGACGTCCTTCTGAACATTCGCGTCCCAATCGGCCAGGGTCGCGATGGTCCAGCTCAATGCCACCAGAAGGATTCGATCAGGGCTACTTGCGCTCTGCGCGCAAGGGGAGATCGGTGGTGTCGCCCAAAACGTACTGTTCGCGTTGGCCCATTCGTCGATGTACGCGTGCTCCATCCACTTGAGCTGCCAGCGGGCGTCGTCGATCCCGGTCGCCTTTTCGAATCCGGCGGTGTACCACTGGCTGGTGAGCATCAGGCCCATGACCTGACTGCAAGCGAACTGGGTGGGGCCAGCATCCGAAGACACGCCGGCGTCGGCGACGGGACCAAGGCCTCCCGTTCCGCTGCTCCCACCAATTCTCGGAGCCCCCGCTTGGCCGCCGGAACCAGTATTCCCGCCCCCCGCTCCCGCCATGGGTTGCCCCCCGGACGCACCTCCCGTGCTTGGTCCAGTTGACCCGCCGGTGCCAGACCCACCGGTTGCCGGAACGGCCTGTCCGCCACTCCCGGAGCCTCCCGTCCCCGGGGCGGTTTGCCCGCCCGTCGCCGAGCCACCTGTTGCCGTTGCCGGCTGTCCCCCGGTTCCGCTACCGCCAGAGCCGTTTCCGCTGGCTCCGCCGCCCGATGAACAGCTAGCGACCAGCAAGGTCTGGGCGAATAAAGATGCCAGGAGCGACTTCACTCTGACCGGAGCTCGTCCGGTCACGCGACAACCTGCGTGATTGGTCCGGTGAACGATTTGGCATCCTGCAAGAACTTCTCCGTTTTCAAGGTGTCGGTGGTCAGGCCCAGCGCTTTGGCGACGGTCAACCACAGATCATTGTGCGGGCGGCGGTCGAGGTACAAATATTGACCCCCCTTTATCCCGAGTTTCTGGCCGCCGAAGATGAGCGCGGGCATGGGATAGTACTCGTGCCCGCACGCCGCCACCTCGGTGACATAGGGAATGATCGTCGAATCGAGCAGATTCCCCCCCGTCGCGTCGGTGCTGGCCTTGAAATCGGCGATGATCGCCGCGGTCTGGGTGTTGTAGAACTCCTCCACCCGCGACAGGAATTCGACCTCCGGTTTTCGGGACGCGATCGCCGCCCGGGTGTCGGCCGAGTTGACGCGATGGCTGAGCGGGTGATGCATGTAGATGGTGCTCGCCTCTCCGGGGTACAGCCCCTGAAATGCGATGTGGTTGACCCCGGGTGACCACTGGAACGTGGCGACTCGCAGAAGATCGCAGATGAAGGCGCTCTTGATGACGCCCATGTGGAGCTTTCCGATCTGGCCGTGAAGCACCTCGTCGGAGGCCGTCGCCGTCGGGTTCGCGTAGTCGCGATGGTTGCCGCCGTCATATTTGCCGCCCACGATGTTCGCCGGCGCTATCGCCACGCATCCAGGCAAGGTGACGGTGCCGTTGGTCAGTTGGGCCGACAACTGGGTTTCAATCTTCCGAATCGCAGCCGTGTGCAGATCGATCTTCGCACTCTCGCTAGCGGGCGCCAGGGTCTTGATACGCGCGAGTTCTCGCAGGCTGTAGTCCAGCACGCTCCGCTGCTCTTTCAGGCTACGGATCAGCTGATCGTTCTGCGCGCTGCCGGGCGCCCCACCTCCCCCCGGCATCATGCTGCCAAAGATGCTCGTGTAGAGCTGCAGCGGACTGAGTTCGGGGAACAGCGGGATGTTTTCCACCCCATTGCCGGCCGTCGCCTGAACGGACCGAGTCGCGTAGTCATACGACAGGCAACACGTCGACGTTTCCGGGTTGTAGTCGACCCGGCTGTCGGCGATCGCGTTGACGTAGCCCTTGTTGGTTTGCAGGGCCTTGGCGTTCTTCAAGAAGATCTGGTCGAACGACGGACCGTCGGCGGGAGTGTCCTGCGCGATCAGCTCGCCGGCGCGCACGAACTTCGTGGCGGTTCCGGTCATCATGATGACCTGCCCTTTTTGGTGTCCCTCGCCTCCGGGGCCCGGGATTGACTCCAGGGACAGCCCATACAGCGCCACCATGTTGGCGCGTAGGTTGGCCGTCTCGAAGGGCTTGAGCAGGCGCGACGTCGTGTACGTAGTCCCCGTTCCGGTTGGCTCGAAGTCGGGGCGAATCGTACCGACGGGGTGATGGACCACGAGCAGGCGCGGGGGGGACGCGGCTTGCTGCGCGCTCGCGTGCAAGTTTCGCAGCATGGTCTTCAAACCCACGGCCCCACCGACGGAATAGAGAAACGATCGCCGGGCAAATCGGTAGTTCGAGATACTCATGGTCCCACCCGCATGGCCAAGGTTTGGGAGGCGGCGATCTCCCGCAATAGGGCCGCGAACGTCTTGTCTCCGGCCAAGAACTTCTGGGTGACCGCTTGCACGGCGCAGTCGCCTCGCTCCACGTTTCCGTCGGCCAGGGCGAACTTCATCAGATTGCGCGCCACGCACGACGCGAACACACCGTTGGAGGTGACCCGCTCGGCGAATTCCACCGCCGTCTTCACCTGGCCCCCTCCGGCGTCACTGGGCAGAGTGGTGGATGCGTCGATCGGACGTTGCTGATCGTCGACCAGTCGGTAGCGGCCAATGAGATCGAAGTTTTCGATGACGAGACCGTAGGGGTCGAAGGTGGTGTGACAGACCGAGCAGGGCGCCGTGGTCTGGCGGTAGAGGGACTTTTCGCGCTCCGAGCTGTTCGCCAGCATGGTGGTCACGGTCGCGATCTGGTCGGTCAGCGTCTGTGGGGGTGCCGGCGGGTTGCTCGCGCAGAGAATCGTCGAGCCGACGGCCAGCCCGCGCGCCACCACGGAGCTGGCGTCCGTACGCGCCCGGGAGGTCAGGAAGCCGAGCTGCGTCAGCAGCCCGGCCCGCACGTCCGGCAGTTGCACAGGGACGAAAGTGGCCGCCGTCTTGGCGGAGCCGGCCGGAAAGGGAACGCCGTAAAGGTTCGCGAGATCCGGATTCACTTCGGACTGGCGCGACAAGAGCAAGTCGTCGACCTTCCCTTTCCACAACACGCTGGTCAAGAAATCTTGGGTCTCGCGCAGCATCGCGTTCTGGACTCCGATGGTGTACGCGGGGACCTTGGCCGGATCGATGACCACCGAGGCCAGATTGGCAATCCCAAAGTAGGCGAACATGGCCTGCTGCATGTTGGCCTGCACCGCGGGTAGAGCCAGCATGCGGTCGGCCTGTGCGGCCACAGCCGCTGACGTGGTCAGGGTTCCTTGCCGGGCGGCATCCAGCAGCGGCTGATCCGGAGGACCGTCGGTGAGGAAGTAGGCGATCTGGCTGGCGGCCTCGTAGGGGGTCAGCGAGGCCGCACCGGCCGATGTGATGGCGGCGGGGTCGCCGAGTTCCCNNGGTCACCGAGTTCCCTGCGATAGAGGAAGTGCGGCGACGTCAGAATCGCCCAGACCGTTTGCTGCAACGCCTCGGGGATCGCCGCGCCGGCGGCCTTCGATTCCGTATAGACCTGCAAAAGGCTGTCGCGCTCCGCCGGCTCCACGGGACGGCGGAAGGCCTTTTCCGCCAGAGTGCCGATAAAAGCCTGGGCGCAGGTGTCAGTGGTCGCGGCGAGGGTGCAGCCGGTTATGGCCGCGTAGTGATCGAACACATATTGAGCGGCGGTCTTTCCAATACCCTGGGATTTGTCCCAGACGGCTTCGGTAACGAACGTGCCCTCTTGGGGCGCGGACAGGGGCGGGAAGCTTCGGTCACCCACGTCGGTGAGGTTGAAGGCCGTCACCAGGGGGTCGGCCGTCGCCGCACCCAAGATCGAGCGGATCGAGTTCACCGCCTGGCTGAGGGTGAGTCGAACCAGGCGCCGGGGCGCGACCGGTGCACAGTTCAACGGTGCGCCTGACCCTCCCAATCCCGCAACAGGTCCCCCTGAAATGCCGCCCGGGCCACCGCCGGGTACCCCCACGGCTCCTGTGCCCGACAGTCCGGTCCCAGCGCCCGAACCAGAGCCGTTCGTTTGGCCGGCATTACCCTGCCCGGCATTCCCAGTTCCCTGATTTGCGCCACTTCCATTATTGGCGCCCGGCCCCCCAGCGGGAGACCCAACCTGCCCCGAACAGGCGGACAGCAGCATTGCCGAGGCTAGCGCGAGGAAAGCCTTCTTATGGCAGGAGGGGTTCATTANNTTTCATTGAGCCTGATGTTCCGGGCATGGGCCGGTCCTCCTGGGGAAACCTGAGACGGAAGGCGCGATCGGAGTTCCGCTAGGGGTTGGGTCTGGCAGACAGATCAACGAGCCCTGCAGTCCGTGGAACCCATGCATCGTAGTTACCCAGGCCCGTTCTTTCAGCCGTCTGAGCACCTAACCCTGCCTGCGCAAGTAACGCAGAACGCCAAGGATTCCCAAGCGACAACTTATGACGCGATCGGCCAAGCGTTGTAGTTCGTCACAAAGCGCAGCGTCGGTCCCGATGGCGAAATTTCCATGAACTAGCCGGGCATCGTGCCACGCCGCTTGCCGCAATGCAGCAACACGCCAGTGGACACACACATCCGATCAAGTCATGGCCGGTGCCGCCTGGTTACGAGAGTCAAGGTTTATGTAAGCAAGTGTATGCAGTTGCCTGACGCGTGGCAAACCCGGCGGGGTTGCCTTATTGTGAAGGTTACCGCTCGCTGACGCCCTGTCCAAAGCGGACGTCGCCGACTTTTCTTAGGTTCCTTCTTAGGTCTGAGCTGGATGCGCCGATCCTAAACTGGCGTGCTACTGCCTTTCTGGATTCCCATGTTTCGAACCTGATTCGGAGGACCCGCAATGACGAGACTCGTTCCCTTTCCCAGGTTGACTTCCGGTGTCGTCGCGTTGTTGCTGGCCGCGGGCTGTGAAGGGCAGGTCACGCCCGGCCAACCGGCCGGCGCCGTTGGCCAGACCGGGTCGGGAGGCACGGGGACGGGCATCGGTAACAACGGGCCACCGCTTCCGAAGGGAACGGGAGGGGCGGGGGTGGTCCTTCCTGGAACTGGCGGCGGGACTGGCATCTTGACACCGGGGGATGCCAACGCGGCGGGGGTTCGTCCTCTGCGCTTACTGACCCGGCGCGAGTATACGAACACCGTTCGAGATCTGCTTTCCGACACATCGACCGTGACGCCCGACGGGCTGCCGAGCGAGGCCGAGGATCCGGCGGCGGAGTACGCGTTCCACACCACGGGTGATGTGGCCACGTTGGATGCCACGCTTTACCGGCAAGCCGCCGAGACCCTCGCGGCAGCGGCCGTACCGAAGATGAATACGTTGTTGCCGTGCGCCGCGTCCGCGACGACGACAAACGACACCNNCCGAACGGCCTGGCCCTGAATTTCAGCGGCGCGATCGGGTTCGTCCTCGAGGGAATCCTGCAGTCGGCGGAGTTCCTCTATCACTGGGAAGTGGATTCAACCAAGGCCGACATCGACGCCGTCGCCTCCACCCAAGGCAACACCGTGGTGCGGCTGGGCAATTACGAAATGGCCAACCGTCTTTCGTACTTCCTGTGGGGCACGATGCCTGATCAAATGCTGTTTGACCTGGCCGCCCAGGGGCAATTGGTGAATGCGACCGTGATCGAGGCACAGGTCAAACGGATGCTGCAGGACACCAACCAGTCCGGGGCGATGTTTGGAAACTTCTTCGTGGATTGGCTGGATCTGGATAGGTTGGCGGACGCGCCGAAGGATCCTATGATCTACGCTCAGTTCACTCCGGCCCTGGTCACGGCCATGCTGAACGAGGTGCAGAGCTTCGTGGGCGCGACGATGACCACCGGAACGGGGCGTTTTTCGGACATCATGACGGGAACCAATACGTTCGCTAATCAGGACCTGGCGAAGGTGTATGGCGTGCCGGGCGTGACCGGAACCGCCCTGAAGCCGGTCGCGTTGAATCCCATGGAACGTTCGGGATTGCTGACTTCGGCCGGCTTCATGAGCTTGACGGGCAGCGCTTCGGGTTCCAATCCGCCGCGGCGGGGGAAGGTGGTGTTCAACAAGCTTCTGTGCGGAACCCTTCCCGCACCACCACCAGACGTCCCCGATCCGAAGCCGATCACACCCGGTGTTACCACTCGGCAGAGGTTCGAGGAGCATTCGATGAATCCCTGTGCCGGTGCATGTCATCAGGTGCTCGACCCGCTGGGATTCGCATTCGAGAACTACGATGGAATTGGTCAATATCGAACCATGGACAGCGGTTTGCCCGTCAACGCCTCCGTGACGTTCACCGTGGATGGGACAGCGCAAAACTTCACCGACGCCAAGGGTATGCTGGCCGTGCTGGCGACCAGCGACCAGGCGCAAGCCTGTTTCACCAAGCAGTGGTTCCGCTATGCACTGGGGCGGCTTGACACCCCTCAAGATGGGAATTCGATGGACACGGTGGCCAAGACGTTCAAAGGCGCGACGGGTGACATCCGCACATTGGTCACGGGGCTTTCGACCTCGCGAACCTTCCGTTACAGAACCATCAGCGCGGGCGAGGTGCTCCAATGATCGGGATCCGAACCTCCACGACACAGCAGCGCTTCTCGCGCCGGGCCTTGCTCAAGGGCATGGGTGTCAGCGCGGCGTTCGTGCCGCTGATCGACGCCGAGCGAGCGCAGGGCGCGACCGCGGATGGGGTGGTGAAACGATTGGTTGCGATCAGCTGGACCAACGGGATGCCGTCCACGAATTTCTGGCCTTCGGTCGACACCGATCCGACGGCCAGCGACGTGCTGAAACCCTTGGCGTCGCTCTCCGCGAAGGTCTTGGTGGCCGCCGCGGTGGATTGCAAGATCATGTTGGATGGCGGCCACAAGTACGACGGCCACTTCTCGTTTCCCGTGTTGTGGACTGGCACCTACAAGAACACCGGCGGCCAAAATGCGACGGCGGCGGGTCCCTCTCTTGACCAGGTGTACTCGGACTTTGTTGCCAAGACCGTCAATTTGCCCAAACCGTTGCTGACGATCTCGATGGTCGGGGGGAAGGGCATCAGCTTCCGCAGTGATGCCTCCGGGAACACTTCCGCGAATAGCGCGGAGACGGATCCCTCGCGCCTCTTCACGCAAGTGTTCTCGTCGGGGGGCGGAGGCACTGTCGCGCCTCCCCCGGCCGGCACATCACCCCAGCTGCGACGGCAGAGCATCTTGGACTTCGTGAAAGACGATCTGCAGACCTTCAGCAACAGGCTGGGCACAGCAGACAGGTCCAAGGTGAGCGCGCATATGGACTCCGTGCGAAAGCTGGAGTTGCAGTTGACGGCCACACCGTCGACCACCGTGGCGGCCGGGTCGTGCAAGGCGACCGCCCCCACCGGAGCGACGGCCTTCGAGGGGAAGCTCAAGGCATTCTTGGACTTGACCGCGATTGCGTTGCGTTGCGATCTCACCCGATCGGTCTCGATGGTTTGGGGCGCGGACGGCGGCAGCGGTCCGGGATCGTGGCCCGCGTTGGGCATCGGCGACTACCACGGCCTGGCCCATCAGGGCGCGGGTGGCTACGCCAACAAGGCCAAAGTCGACGGTTACTACTATAGCCAGGTGGCCTACCTGGCCCAGCAGCTGGACGCGACGATGGAGTCCGGCGGGACCGCGCTCGACCACAGCGTCATTGGTGTCACCAACGACATGAACGAAGGCGCGGAGCACTACGTGGGCCGTTTGCCTTTCGTCCTGATTGGCAGCGCGGGCGGCTATTTCAAGACTGGTCGGGTGGTGAAGCTGGGGACGTGGGTCGGAAAGACCGGCACCTACTGGAAGACGGACTCCGGGATCGCCCACAACCAGATGCTCGCTACCATCGCCAACGCGCTCGGCATCGACGGCACGAGCTTCGGCACGGGATATCCCGGCACGTTGTCCACCTTGCTCGCGTAGCCGCGCGCAGGCGGGACCGGATTTCGACCCGGGCGAAGAGTTTGGGTTCGGCCGGCGAGCCGGGTGCTTTCAGGGCATGCCTGGGCGCGGAGCGCTGCGCTGGTGTGACCGAGCTGATCGCGGCCTTCGCGAAGGCCGGGTGCAGTGCCGGGGACGGGGCTTGAACCCGTAAGCCCTTGCGGGCAGCGGATTTTAAGTCCGCCGCGTTTACCATTTCGCCACCCCGGCTTTATTGGAAACTCGCTGTCATCGCCGTGCCGGGCGTACGCCGTGGCTGGGGCGCGCGCCACAAATATCCGCCCGCCACCGCTCGGAGCGGCTCGGGCAACCGGGCAAAACCGCGTCCTGACTGCTCCAGAGGGGGCCACCTGTCCGCGTCTGCGCGTCTTGTCAAGGTCGAAACCACCTCATATAGACTATTTCGAAATTGTCCACCGGCACGAGGTTCTCCCGCGATTCGGTGTTTCTCGATCCTATAACGGAGGTCAGATGATGATGAGCCGTGGCCATGAAAAATTCTCTCGCCGCGCCCTCTTGAAGCGCCTGGGAATGGGCGCAGCGCTCCTTCCGATTCTGGAGTCGGAATGGGCCAGCGCCGCCCTTTGCTCGGGAACGTCGGGGCCGCGCCGGGCCCTGTTCATCGTGTGGGCGAACGGCATGCTCAGCAAGATCAATTCCTGGGCCACGCCTGGCGTCGGGGCCGGCTTCACGCTGGCGCCCTTCATGGCCTCGCTCGAGCCCTATCGCAACGATCTGTTACTCCTCGATGGCATCACCTACTCCTTCATCAACGATTCGCCCAACCCCGGCGAAACCACCGGGCACGGCTGCTTCCAGGGAATGCTCACGGGCGCTCTGTACAAGTCATTCGGCAGCTCGACCGCCAACAACATCGCGGGTGGCCAATCCATTGATCAGTACATTGGCAACGCTCTCAAGGGCAAGGGCTACACGGGCAGGACATCGCTCAACACGATGGTTTATTCGCGCAGCACGGCCCGCTTGTCCTGGACGGCAGCCGGGGCGGCCATCGTGCCCGACGACGATCCGTACAACGTCTACAAGACGCTGTTCCCGGGTATGACACCCGTGACCGCGCCACCACCCGCGGATCTGCCGAACATGCCGATGCCGGTCGTCATGCCCACCGCCATGCCAGCGACCCCCACCACCGGGCCGGTCAACATGCCCATCGACAAGATGTTGATGATGCGCAAGAGCTGTATGGACTTCGTTCTGAGCGATCTGAACCGCTTCTCTTCCATCATTGGCTCGGCCGACAAGCTTCGGGTGGCGCAGCACCTGGACGCGGTCCGCAGTATCGAGCTGCAACTGACGAATCAATTGATGACCACCACCAACATGCCTCCCTCGATGGGCGGCCCATCGACGGGCGCTGGAGGGGCTGGCGGCGGAACGGTGATACCGGGAGTCAAGCCGGCTCCGGGCATGGCCTGCCAGCCGCCCGCGCTGCCAGCCGCCATCGCGACCCGGGATACCAAGAACTTTCACACCGTCACCAAGATGCAAATCGACCTGGCGGTCGCGGCGCTGGCCGCCGATGCGACCCGGGTGGTCGTCTTGCAGCTGGGTGACCAGGGTGACCCGGATATCGTCCTTTACAACCTGGGCTTCAAGGCCGCCGGAACCGGTGATAGCACCGGCGACGACAACGGCTTTCACGAGATGGCTCATCAAAATGGCGCGAACAAGGTCATTTGCGACACCTGGTTCCAGAGCCAGGTCGCCTACGCCATCGGCGCGCTCAAGGGCGTAGCTGACGGCGACAAGACCCTACTCGACAACAGCGTGTTGGTTGCGATGAACAATATGCGGACGGGGATCCACGAAACCCGGAACGTTCCAGTGGTCATGGCCGGCTCGTGCGGCGGCTACTTCGCGACCGGGCGCAGCCTTACCCTGCCCAGCAACACCGCTCACAACAATGGCCTGCTGATCGCGGTTGCCAACGCCTTGGGCGTTCCAACCCAGACCTTCGGTTATGCCAGCTACGGCGGCGAGCTCGCAGGGCTCAAGGCCTGACGGCGAAGGAAGGAGCCACNNGGACTCAACCATGCAAGCAATCAAGCGAGCAAGAATGAGAACTATCCCGCGGATGCCCCACGCGTCCGCGGCCCCGGCGCTGATGCTGGCATCCACTTTCTTCCTCGTCGCGGCCTGCGTTGGAAAGGTGGAAGGCGGCGGCAAGACGCCCTCGCAGACAGGGTCATCGTCCGGCGGATCAGGGGCAGTCCCTCCAAACAATCCGCCCGTGACGAACCTTCCACCCGCGAACCTGCCGCCGCCAAGCAACGTGCCGGGGGCCGCCCCCACAGCCGAGGCTGCTGGGCCTCTCGCCCTGCACCGCCTCACGACCCGGGAGTACAACAACACTGTGGCGGATCTGCTTGGTGACAGCACCCACCCGGCGGCGATCTTTCCCGCCGACTCTCCGTCCGACAGCGGGTTCCTGGCCCCCTACGAGGTTGGGGAGCTTCACGTTCAGCGCTACGAGGAAGCGGCCGGAGCCATGGTGGACGCGGCGCTGGCAGCGAACACCGTCACCATCCCGTGCACGAACCCAGCCACCGCGGCCGAGGCCGGCTGCGCCAAGCAGTTCGTGCAGCAATTTGGCCGCAAGGCGTTCCGGCGGCCCCTGACGACCGCGGAAGAGACGGGCCTGACCGGACTCTTCGCGACGGCGCGGGGGTTGGG
>PMNO01000441.1:0-4292 GCA_003161835.1 Myxococcales bacterium
CGGTCGACGGTGTAGGACTGCGACTGAACACCCGAGGTTCCGCACAACACGAGCACGGCGCCGTCGAGGACCCGCAGGGCGCGCTCGACCTCGATCGTGAAGTCGACGTGTCCGGGGGTGTCGATGAGGTTGATGTTGAACCCGTCCCAAATGCAGTACGTCGCGGCCGACTGAATCGTGATTCCTTTTTCACGCTCCAGATCCATGGAGTCCATTTTCGCGCCGACGCCAGACTTCCCCTTCACCTCTTCGATCTTGTGGATCTTGCCGGTGTAGAAAAGAATTCGTTCGGAGAGCGTGGTCTTCCCCGAATCAATGTGGGCCGAGATGCCGAAGTTGCGGATTTTATCGATCGGGACAGACGCCATGGGACCTTTCTTTTCGCGGCGGGTTGGTTGTGGGAGCCCCGGACGCGACGAACTTGAAGGCGCGGTAGTCTAGTGCAAAACCGCGCGTTGGCTAGCCCGCATTTCCCACCGAGCGGCAGGCCGCAGCAGATTGACGGGCGATGTCATTACAACAAGCGGTGACCGGCAAACAAGGACCGGATGGTGTAGTTTCGCGGGCCAAATGGTGCGGCGGACTATTGGAGGGCGCTGGATCGCCATCGCGGTTCTTGGGACCGCCGTCGGTGCCGCGGCAGCATCCGTGCTGGCGCGGCGGTCCTCGGCGCCCGCCCGAAAGGCCGCTGTCGAAAGGGCCGTAGCGTCGCGGTCCGCCCCGTCACAGGCCGCAAGGGCGACGGCGTCGGCGACGGCGGCGGTCGCCAAGCCCAAGTCCCCTGACGTGAAATAACGCTCGGTTCCGAGAGCGGCGATTCAGTTGTGCTTGCCACCGCCCGAATCGCCGGGGTGCATCAGGCCGTGGGCGTGGCCGACCATCTCCGACAGGAAGGTCGCGACCGCGCAGAATTCGCCCGCGCGTCGCTCAACGGCCAGGTGGACTCCCTTGTGGATGAGGGCCCGCGCCAATGCGAGGTCCGATTCCTGTCCGGCGCCCGCCAGTTCGTTGATGAGCGCTTGCAGGCGCGCCTCGTGCTGTTTTTGGAGTTCTTCCAGGTTCGCCATGCTTACCGCTTAGCACATGGGTAATTGAAACTGCGGACCATCAGTTCGGACACGGGGCCGCGCTTGGTCGCGTTGGAATTGATGGTCCGTCGCGCCTGGACGGCCCGCGGGCGGAGGCCCCGATACAACTTGCGCGTGGCGGGGCAATCCGAATTCGACAGCAACGCCGGGACACGGCTTTGCCCCAGGCGCCGTAGCAAACGGGCCAATCTCTCCTGGTCGTCAGCATCGAACCCCGAGCGCGCGTACGCCGTGAAGTTCGAAGTCGGCGAGATCGGCACATAGGGCGGATCGAAGTAGATGAAATCAGCCGGGGTCGCGCCGGCGACCACCTGCTCGAAGTCTCCCACGATCAGCTCGGCGGCCTGCAAAGCGGCGGCGACCGCCTTCAAAAGGTCCGGCCGGACGAAGCTTGGATTGCGGTAGTCCCCGAACGGAACGTTGAATCGGCCGCTCCGGTTCACGCGGTACAGACCGTT
Source organism: Myxococcales bacterium (assembly GCA_003161835.1). Taxonomy (GTDB): domain Bacteria; phylum Myxococcota_A; class Polyangia; order Fen-1088; family Fen-1088; genus FEN-1088. The sequence goes on from PMNO01000441.1 coordinate 1,547, forward strand.
GAACCCGCACTGATTCAGGTAGATGGTACGGGCCGCGCGATCCGCATCCCCCAGCCTGGCTGGGTCCTGCGCGCGCACTTCGTAGAACGCGTCTTTGTCATAGCGATGCTTCTGGAGCGCGTGGACGACCCGCCCGTAGTCCCGTTTGATGGCCGCATAGCACTGGACGAGCTCTTCATTCCGATCCCCCAGTTTCGCCTTCCGGAAGCGCTGCGGCCGGGCCAGTTCGAAAAAGAGCGCGCCTCCGCCCACGAAAGGCTCGAAGTAGGTATCGATCTGTTTGGAGATGAGCGGCAGCAGCCGGGGCAGCAAGGATCGCTTGCCTCCTGCCCATTTCAGGAACGGCGCCAACCGGGCATCATCCGTCCGCGCCTCGCCCACCGGATCACCGTTGGGTTGCCGCCCTGCCCACATCGCCTTCCGGGTCGAAGTCATGTGGTCCCTAGGTACATGATTGCCCGTTGCCCCGGCAAGAACGTGCACGCCCGTGTCGGAACGTGTCGCACAAACAGCGCATTTTCAGCGGGAATTTGCCCGATCTGCCCTCGATTTGCGATCGATTGGAAGTTCTTCTTGATAAAGTGCCCGACCAGTTATGGCGGCGCGAACTGCTGTTTGGCAGGCGCCCGCCCGTTGACCAGACACATCAGGCAAAGGAGATCTCATGGCCAAGGTGATGACGAAATCGCAGGTGATCCAGGCGGTGGCGGACGCGCACAAGGAAAAATTGGTGCGCAAGGATGTGGCGAAGGTTCTCGAATCACTGGCCACGGTGGGTCACCGCGAGCTGAAGAAGACGGGTGTGTTCGTGCTGCCTGGGTTCGCGAAATTCCTGGTGATCAAGAGGCCGGCAACCAAGGAGCGCCCTGGGATCAACCCCTTCACGAAAGAGGCGATCACCATCAAGGCCAAACCCGCCCGCAAAGTGCTCAAGGCCCGCCCGGTCAAGGCGGCCAAAGACTCCGTCGCGTAGTCCTCCTCGCGCCCGTCGGTGGCGCGCGTCTGTTCTCGATGCACCGGCTCCCCCGGCGCCCGGGTGCCGGGTGGGCGAGCCGGTGCATCGGCCGGCAGTCGGCCGGTGAATCGAGGAATCCTCCCGGGTGGGATAGGGTCGAGGCATGGTCAGATTGAATCGGATCTATACGAGAGCAGGCGACGGCGGCCAGACACGCCTCGTCGGTGGACAGAAGGTCGCCAAGGATGTGCCTCGCATCGAAGCCTATGGCACCGTCGACGAGTTGATGAGCTGTTTGGGGCTGGTCCGCACGGCGCTCGACGCCCCGGGAGCCCCCGACGGGGCGGTGGCCCTGGAACGGGTGCTGCGCCGGATACAGAATGAGCTCTTCAACCTGGGTAGTGATCTGGCGACGCTCATGGCGGACCGGCACCCGAACCAGCCGGTGATCCAGGCCCGCCACGTGGCCGCGTTGGAGGCCGAAATCGATGCCTGGAACGCCGACTTGCCCGAGCTACGCAGCTTTGTCTTGCCTGGCGGCGGTTGGGTAGCGGCGTATTTGCATCTCGCGCGCACGGTCTGCCGGCGTGCCGAACGGTTGGTGGTGACGTTGGGCGCGAGTGAACCCCTCGGCGAGCAGGTGCTCCCGTATCTGAACCGTCTCTCGGATGCGTTGTTCGTCATGAGCAGGCACGCCGCGCGTCTGTACAACCAACCCGAACCGCTCTGGGAGCCCGAGAAGGCCTGACTGACACCCGCCCCGCCGGACGATGAATGGGCCCCGGGCTAGAAGCGCGCCGCCATGCCCGCGTTCAGATCGACGTGGTAGCTGAAGTTCGGGAAGGCGAGCACGGAGTTTGCCTCGACGATCACGCCGAGGGAGGGCGTCAGGCCGATGTGAACTCCGCCGCCCGGTCCTACCAAGATCGGTCCCGCCAAAACGCTGTCGACGCAGACCTGGTCGCCCTTCTGCCCGCAGATCTTGGTGGAGGACTTAAACGTGACGACGTGACGAATGTACCCCCCGCCCAAGGCCAGCGACAGATACGGCTGGAAGGTCCCCGAACCGAAGAACCAGGACCCTCGTACGAAGACCGAGGGGGCGATGGGTGAGCCCGGCGAGCACACGCGATCCGAGCCGCACGACCCCAGGTTGACAGCCGGCTTGATCTTCACCAGTGCGTCCAGGCTCAAAGGTGTTCTCCCGGTCACGTACTGAATACGGGCCTGCACCGACAAGCGGAAGCGGGGCATCAAGAAATACCCGACCTCGGGCACGAGCTGCCCGGCGGGAGAGAACGCCAATCCGGGATTCACCTTGTTGTCCTTGTTCAGCTCGCCATTCCCCTTGACGTATCCCATCCCCGATCCGAACGCGAGACTGATCGAGAACTTCGGACCGTTCTCGTCGCCGTCGTCCCCTCCGCCACCCGACCCGGCCGCGCCCTCACGAGGTCCGGCCACCGAGAGCTGGACGGCGTATGGCTTTTGCTCGCTGCCGTTGCTCGCCACCGGAGAGTCGTCGGCGGCCTCGGCCTCCACGTAGTAGTGAACGACACTGCCTCGGGTTGCCTCCGCCGGTATCTCGCCCACGAAGCGGTTGCCGGAAGGTCGCATGTCGACCCCCACGAACTCCGTGGCGCCGGCGGGCCGATACGCCAGCACGAGCTTGGCGTAGCCGGTGAAATCAGGCGACACGGTCGCGGAAATCGCGATCGGTCTCCCGATCTTTCCCCGCGCGACTGGCAGGAGGGTGATGTCGCCGGTCACCTCGGTCGGGACCGGAGCGCC
>PMNO01000441.1:4353-5072 GCA_003161835.1 Myxococcales bacterium
AGCGCCTGCTTCAGCAGCTTGCGCGCGTCCTCGAAGTCGAGACTGCTGTACGCCGCCAGCGCCTTCTTGTTCAGGTTCGTGACTTTCTCGATCACGGCCGGGTCTTCGCCATCCGCACGGGCAGCGCATGGCACCAGCATGAGGAAACCCAGCAACAATATTCCAAGCCCAGGTCGAAGACCTCGCATCGTCAGGGCGCACAACGGCATTGCTCGGTGCCTCCTCGCAACAGCGGAGAAATTCAGGAAAAACTGGTGGTGGACGGTATCCCACGCCTCTGTCCTGGTCAACCGGAACCGTAGGACCCACCGACGGGCGGAAGTCCTGTNNCCACCGACGGGCGGAAGTTCTGCCTGGTGGCGAACCCGGGGATTCGGAACCGGAGTCGAACGCGAGAACAGGCGCAGCCGGCGGGCGCGGCGTATGATTGAGAGGCGATGAAAAAATTCCAGATCGCCCGGACCGCGCTGTCGGTGTTCTTGCCCGTTGTCGGTGCTGTCTATGGAGCGGCCTGGCTGTGGCATGGGAGGCCCACGCACCTGAGCACNNTCCAAGTCGGCCGCCCCGGTGGGCGACGATAGCGCTGGGGAATCCGCGGCGATGATCGAGGCTGCCCACGCCACCCTCATCGTTGACTACCGTGACGACGTCACCGACGCCGAACTGGCGGCGACCCCCGAGGTCGAGCAGCCCATCAGTCGCTGGTCGCGCGCGGATCG
>PMNO01000719.1 GCA_003161835.1 Myxococcales bacterium
TGGACTGTGGATATCGTCTTCGAAGCCCGCCTCGCCGTCGTCATCGCATCCATCATCGCCATGATGGTGATGCTGGCCGTCATAGGTCGCCCAAGCATCGAACAAATTGAACACCTTCCGGTTGAACGGGAGGTGGGTGACCGGGTCGTTCCCCTGAATATCGTTGATTCCAATGTAGAAGTTCTGCGCAAGCAAGTTCGTTGGACCACCGGTGGCCCCATCGGCATCGAGGCGCCCGGCGTCATTGTCCACCAATTGAGCAAAGATCACGCCCATTTGAAAATCCCGCATGGCGGCAATGATGTCGGCAGGGGGCGCAGCCGGGCGCTGCTCGTGAAGACGTGACGCCCCGGATGACGCGTTGCCGACCTGGGTGGGGACGTCCAGGGGCCCACCGGTCCAGGTGACACTCACCACCTTGGATTCATTGGCGGTGGGCGTTGGCCTGCGAAAGGCGGTGAACAGCGCGGGAGTGCCAAACCCCGACGGATCCGCGACCGCGGTCACCGTGAACTCCCCCGTCGCGGGCACGGTGCGATTGAAACGAATGAGACCGTTCTTGACCAAGGTCGGCTTGAAGGTGGCTTTGCGCGCCGCCAAGGTCGAGATATCCGCGTCGGGCCGGCTGCCCGCGTCCTGCAGCATGAACAGGGGTGCCAATCCGCTGCTGGCGGCGAACAACTGAGCCGTACCCTTCGCGGTGATCGTCCAACCTTGGCTCGATGAGTGACATGTCTCGCAGGTGCGCTGGTTGATGCCCAGCATCTGGAAGAATGGATTGGTTCGATCAATTGCACCCGCCGTGTGAACCGTTTCGGCGCTGCCGTGCGGATTGGCGGCCGCCTCCAGCGCGGCCTGTGTCGTCGCGACAACTTCCTCCGAACCCGTGCCTGCCTGATCGCAGCCGGCCGCGAATACCAGCGCAATTGCCCACAGACTCCTCAGCGCTTTCGACATGAAACCCTCCGCATCAAGGTGACAGCTATGACTAGCCTGCCGTGACTAGTCTCCCTCGCACCAAGATCCTTGCGCGCAAGGAGATCTCGGAACGCGTTGGGAGGACTTTGCAATCGCGGGGCCATCTGGCCGCGACAAACAGAGCCATCACAAGGGAACTCATGCCGTTCAATGGTAAGCGTTAGTAAGCCAGGACCAACGAGCTGGTCAGGATGTCATTGTTGAACTCATCGATCCCGCCGTATTCCATGTTGTGCAGGTATTCCGCTTTCACGATGACGTGGGGATTGAACACGACCCGCAAGCCACCGGTGAATCGGCGTTCCTTGGTCACATAGGCCCGGGTCATTCCTTGGGCCACGAACGCATCGCGCTGCTCCGCTCGCAGCAGGACTCCCAGCAAGGGAATGACCTGCCAGTTGAACTCTAGATACCCCGAGTTGTGAAGACTCAACCGCCACGCGAGCGCGTCCGACGTTCCGGGCGCGTCGCCCCGGATGAACTGCGCCTTGACCGCGAAATTCGTGCTGAGGTACTGCAGATCGGCCCCGAAAAACTCGATCTTGCCGTGGTTGTCCGTGGCCCAATCCTGTGGTCCCCACTCGCCGGAAGCGCCCAGTTCCAGCTTGTCGCCCGCAATCCCGGTCAAGAGGCTACCGACGGGGATGCTGACGGCGATGCGACCGTTCAGGGTTTTGCCGGAATTTTGATCGATCTCCGATTGAAAGTGAAACTGCTCGGTGCCCGACGAGTTATTGGTAACGGAACCGGCCAGGATTAACCACTGATGAAATAGCTTGCTCCGCACTTTCAGTCCCAATTGCGGCCCAGAGGTGTAGCGCTGGATGAGCGAGGGCGTGATTCCGAAACGCTGATCGGACTTGCGCTCCTTGTACTCGATTCCAAATACCGGCAAGGTCTTTCCCACGAAGATCGAGGTATCACCATCGCTGGTGGCCACGTATTCCAGCTCGGCCAAATCGACATCGACCGTGTCCCCGAGGGCAAAATCGTGCCCAGACCGCGGGACAAAGTTCACGCTGGTCCGCATGAGCGCCCGTTCGGAGAGCGCGTAGCCCAACCGCAGATTGACCTCGTTCGCGATGAAGCCAGGAGCTCCGTTTGAATTGATGCTGTCGTATCGGACAACCATGGGAGGGCTACCCAGCGAGGCCACCTCGCCGCGGGTGTTCACGGTGGTGGCCAGGATGTCCCCCAAGAACGTCCAGGAATACCCGGACAATTGCGGCATCTGGCGGTTGCCGACATCCTCCACGAATCCCACACCCCGATTTCCCAGCGGCGCGAAAAATCCGAAATCCACGTAGCCGTGAATGGACAAGGGGGATACCGCGTTCGCGTGTTGTTGGTCCTCGGCCTGCTTCAGCCGAGCGGACAGCTCCGCGAGCTGCTGCTCGAGCTGATCGATTCTTCCGTCATCGGGGTTGTCAGCGCCCGGCAAGTTCGGGGCGACGGGCATCCCGTCCTTCTCGGCGGCCACGGCCACGCCATTCGCCCCACAGAACGCGACCGCGCCCACCAGCGTCGCGAGGGAAAAGCCAAGCGTCTCGGGGCAAAAACCTCGCGCGCGACCATTCGTTATTGAGCGCATTCCCATATGACCCTTTCCGTTACTTGAGCCAGAGATTCCGGAAGTTTTCGGTTGATTCGCACGAGTCTCGGAGTCCGAACCTCGGAGGAAACAAGTGCTCACTAAGCATTGAAACCTCGTGTCGAGAGATTTGCGGGAAATCTGAAGGCAGAGCGTTTGCCGCTTCAATTGGCGCACTCAATCGCCCGTTCTCTTCCTTGCGGAGCGCAATCCACCGACGCCACCGTGCCTTCCGTCATTGGGCGAAAACAGCCACCCTATGATCAGGTGTAGACAGGCGCACGGTATCATACTGTTCGCAGGGTACCTGCGGTCTCCGCAGGACGCAAGTAGTTCGAAAACATAGTCGATGCCACAGACCTCTCCACCGACTTGGCTTGGCCGTCGACTTGATGGAGCACAGCAGGTTGTATGGAGGCAAACCGGCATGCCACGGGAATGCGATCGACCCGGTCGCGTCTAGAACTGGGGTGAGCGACTCACACCCACTTTACCGGTGTTCAACGCACACGCATTGCAACGAATTCCACATTCCGAACGTTCGGTATATAGTGCCAGCCGGATCGGACCGTTTTTGGTGTCTCGCCGGGGGGTTTCAATTGACCAATCTTGTGGCAAAGGGAGCAGCCGACCGCTTCGGCCGTTACCACGTGCTCGGAGCGCTGGGTGAAGGCAGCCTTGGGCAATTGCTGGCCGCGGAGCAGAGCGGCGCAGACGGCTTCGTGGAGATTGTGGCACTTCGATCGTTTCATCCGCACCTGGCGGAGACCCCGGTTTCGAAACGACTTTTGGGTGACGCTGCCCGGCTGGCCGCGAAACTGAAGCATCTGAATGTCGCCGCGACCGACGAGTTGGAGGAATTCGAGGGATCGCAGTTTCAGGCGACGGAATACCTGCCCGGCGAGAGTATCGCCTCCATCCTCGCGAGTTGTGGCAAGCGGACGCCGATTCCGCCGGCCATCGTGGCGGTGTTGCTTCAAGAGTGCGCCGAGGGTTTGCGGTATGCCCTGGAAGGCAGCGGTTCAGCGGTGGGGCACGTGAGTCTGGTTCATGGCGACATGCGGCCCTCGAATATCTTCGTGACCTATCGGGGCGTTGCCAAGGTGCTCGGCTTCGGCACGGCAGGGCTGCTATCCCAGGTCCCGAGCGTGCGCGGCAGCTCTCGGGGCGGCTTCGCATACACGGCCCCCGAATCCCTGGAAAGCGGCGTATTCGATACCCGCGGCGATGTGTTTTCGATGGGAGTCGTGCTGTGGGAATGCCTCACCGGCCAACAGCTGTTCGGTGCCGAGACCATCGCGAAAAGTAAGGAGGCGGTTCGGTCGCGGTACATCGAGCCTCCGAGCGTTCTTCAGCCGGAGGGGCTCTCGGGGCTTGACGAGGTGGTCCTGCGTTCTCTCAGTCGAGATCCAAAGCGCCGCTACCAGAGCGTCGGGGAATTCTCCCAGGCTCTCAAGCGGGTCTTGATGGCCCTGCCGGCACAACCGACGGCGGACAACGTGTCCGAATGGCTGCGACACATCTTCGGCAATGAGCGCGCGGCCCTCAAGATGCAAATTGCCCACGGAAGCGCGGTGCAAGGGGCGTTGGCCCGCCTTCAGTTGCTGGGGGAGCCAGCGGTGGCGCAAGCACCGCCTGCCGCCCTTGCCGGCGGCGCAAACGAACGTTCCGAGCCCCGAGCGTCCATCCGCCTGGCGGCGACCCCCAATCTCCCCCCCCCTTTTCCGGCGGGCACCACGAACGTTCCGGACGTGAGACCGCAAGCGACTCCCCTGCTCACCCCGNNCGCGCGGCCGCGGTGGGTTCGCTCCTGGTCCAAAGTACCCCTGCTGGCGCGCAGGTGTTGATCGACGGCGACCCGAGCGGCCTCATGACCCCGGCGCGGATCAATGGCCTGCGCACGGGGCGCAAGGTGGACGTTCAAGTCGACAAACCCGGCTTCCGATCGACGAAGCAAACCGTGGAAGTTGCGACCGGCGAGCCAAGGGTCCTCTCTTTCGCTCTCGAGGAATCGATGGGAATCATTCGCCTCGACGGCATCCCCACACACGCCACCGCCTTCGTGGACGATGCGCCCGTCAACGCCAGCCAGCCGCTGTCCTTGCCGTTGGGTCCGCACCGCTTGCGGGTGGAGATCTCAGGGCAATTGTTTTCCGCTATGAACGTCGACGTAAAAAAGGGCAAGCAACTGATCCGGGTACGGCCTTCCGAGGGAGCAACGCCATGACGTTCAATGCCTTGCCGGCGGAACCGCCACCGCAAGCTCCCCGGTCGCCCGGCCCCGGACAAGCGCCGGGATTTCTGGTTGGATCTGCCCTTCTGATCCTGACCGTCGCGGCGGTCTGGACCGTGAATAGGTCACTGGATGGCTTCTTCGACAATTTGGATTCGGCCAGCCTCAGCCAGGCCGAGCAGACCTTGGACACCTTGTTGAACCAGGAGCGTGTCCGCCTGGTAGCGGGCGTTCGCATCCTGGTCGACGATACGCGCATCCGCACCACGGCTATGACCACCGGGTTCGATGAAGGAACCATTCGTGACGTCCTCGAGGATTTGAAGAAGGCCGCGGACGCGAGTGTGCTGGCGGTTCTCGACGAACGGGGCAAGGTCCGAGCCATCACCGGGGCGGAGGAGNNGCGAGTTATTTCTGGACACTGCCCGACCGGGTGCTGATTATCGGGGTGGCGCCGATTCGCACGGGAGCAAGCGTGGCGGCGCTCTTGCTGATGGGCACAACCTTGGGAACTCAGGAGCTGGCGGGTATTCAACGCTCGGTCGGCGTTCTGGGCGCGGTATTCAGCGGCGATCGCCCGATCGCCAGCAGTTCCAACGAGCCGGCGCTGGTGGATGTGTTTCGATCCGCGAAGGCCAACGGAGACACCACCGTTCGACCCGTGGGCGGCTACCCGGACTATCTGAGTCGCGTCACCCGCACCAGCGATTCGGCGACCGCCGCCAAAGTGGTGTGGCTGGTGCCCCGGCACGGCCTGTCCAAGGAGGCCCAGCGCCTGCGCATTGCGGCCTGGATTCCCGCCATCTTCGCCACTGCAAGCTTCGGATTGATCTTGTTGATACTCAGAAAACGCAACGGAGGCGTCCCTTGATTAAATGTCAGAACCATTTTCCCGGAAGAGCCCTGCTCGTGGCAGGCGCCATTCTTTCGACGCACATGCTGACCAGTTCGAGGCTGAGAGCCGAGCCCGCGCAGACGACGGAACTGGATGAAATGCGGCGGGAGCTGCGTCAGCTGCGTTCGCAGGTTCAGACGCTTCGCGCCGCCATCGCCGAAGCGGCCGAACTCGACGCCCAGAAGGCCGCTGCCTTGACGCGGGCCTTGAAGGCGATTTCCAACCCCGCCGACGCGCCCATGCCGAGGAGTCGAGAGGATGGTGCCGACAAGGCCCGCCCGCCGGCCGCAGCGGCGGTTCCCACGCCGGCGCCGACGCCGGC
>PMNO01000273.1 GCA_003161835.1 Myxococcales bacterium
GGTTCGACTCCCGTCTCCCGCTCCGGAAAGGCCCTGTTTTTACAGGGCCTTTTGCTTTTCTAGGGGATGGCCGTCCGTTCGGGGTGGTGCTGCATAACCACCTGCATAACCACTTTTGGAGGTTATGCCCGCCAACGCGATGACTTTGGCCAGCCCTTCGCGCACCTCGTTCCCGCTCACGCTGCTGTAGTGCTCCTGCATGGACGTGGTCCGAGGGGACTTGACCCTGGCGCCAAGGTCGCTGACACAGGTGTTGAGCCGATCAACGGGCGCGCGCAGCCGCTGATGTCGTCTATCGGCTACCCGTCGCCGCGAACCACCGGCACCCAGGAGGAGCAGCTGGCGGTGCCGGCCGAGTCTCTGACTCAGTCGATCAGTGGCCCCTCCAGCGAGCAAGTCGACGGCGATGTCCGAGAACGCCGCAAGGCATGGAACACGCGTTTGTGGTCGCCGCTGTCAGTTCCCGCCCCGAACACTCCGTGGGCGTCCGCGCTGGACGGGCCGCGACATGTTGGGCACTGGGGCTTTCGACCTCGCATCTGGGTTGAAGGCAGCACCTTCGGGGTCGGCAGGTCCCCCGACCGTTCGTTCGGCAAGAAACCAGTCAAGTCCCACACAGGGCCTAGAGGCCACCCCACGGGCGGGGCCGACGAAACCTGGCGTGACCTCGGCGCCCAGCAAACGACACGCTTGCTGGAGGGCGCGCTGGCACGCTCGCGCGTAAGCCTCATGTTCCTCAAGGGTAGGACTGCCGGTTAAAAAGCCCATCGCCCGTCCCACCGCACGGATCCGGCTCCGTGGTTTGAAGACTTCTACAGTAACGTGGAACGAGGTCCGGGCCCGGCCCGGGCGCGCCGGATCTCCCCTTCTATTGATTGTATTCCCCCACTTGCCCATTGGAGCCTGTTGCCGACACAGGGTACGTTCGTTTTCGGGAAGCTCGTCGCAGGCGTTCTGAAGGGCTTTCTCGTAGGCTTCCTTGAAACTCCGACTTTGACCCGAGCCTATCCAGGAAAGAGCTTGGCGGTCGACGAGAACGATCAAGCACGTGAAGGGAGCAACTTCTTTTCCGCTGGTGAATGCGCGCGCGGGGGGCAACGCTGCGAGGATTAGACTCAAACCGATGGTCCATGCTGGCATGGACTTGTAAGTAGAACAAGGCAGCTCAGGGAGGCGCAAAGGCGAACACCGAACCGGGGCCGTGTCTTTTTGTCGAGTGGCACAGCAGCTAAGAGCACCGCGCCTCACCGACGCGAAAGATCGGGCTGGCCGCCGATGCCGGGGATAACGCGATGATCGGAGAAGCGTTCGAGATCCACACATCAGCCACGCGCCAGGGCCTCGCGAACTTCGTCCGCGGTCTCCTGGAAGGGAGACACCTCGGCGTCGCTCAGGGCCCGCATGAATTCCGATCGCGGCAGACCAGCGATTTCGGCGGCCTTACCCTGGCTGAGAATTCCTTGCGCATACCAGCGAACCGCCACCGCGACGCGCATTTCTCGAGCTACCTCGTCCGGTGACTTCCGCACCGAGCTGAAGAGATCGTCTGGCAATGGGATGTGGACGGTGGTCATGGTTCAGGCCTCAACCTGATCCTACCACCTGATGCAGTCTGACCGCTCGGCTGCCGGATCATCGAGCCCGCGACCATCGCGGATTGCCTGGATAAGTTCCGCGGCGCTCTCGCCGTGCTAGGTCGCGCCGTTCAACACGTCGCCGCAGGCACCAAGGGCCGCTTCAGCCTAGATTCGTCGCTTCGATTTGATGGAAGGATCAGTCGCCGGCGGCCCGCTTCGATCGCCGACTACACCCGCCTCCACCCCCGCCCCGCGGGCGGCTCGACGGGGTACACTCGATTGACCCCGTTTCCATTCAGCCACGTCGACCTCCGAAGTCCGGGAAAAGGGGGTTCTCGATCGGCCGCTCACGCCGTAAGCGTGACGGACCGGGGCTCCTCGACTCGCTGCGAGGCGTCCAGCACCTCGATCGAGANNCTCCAATACTTCTCGATCTTGCTGGTTCGATAGACCGTCACGACTACATCACCCCCAAGGCCAACGTCGACAAAGACGCGAACCAAGTATACAGCGCCATCCGGTGGGAAAGAGATCCGTGCCTGCCGGACCTCCCTTCCCGGTCGAACCGGCAAGACCTGCTCGGGCGCCTGGGCCACGTTTCGGATGATCGCTTCATCGATCCCCCGCCTCGATGCCTCGCGCATCGCGTGGTCGCTCACTTTGATGGAGACGGACATCTGGGCGGGAGAATCTATCAGGCGCGGGGATGTCCGTGTTCGACCGCGCCCATCTGCATAACCCCTTGCATAACCACTTGAGCGAGACGGGGCTAGACGGCCCGACACTCCTTGTGACGGTAAGCCCGCGTCTCTACTCATTTTCTCGACGGAGAATCTGGCCCGCAACGTCTTGCCAAGGTGGACGTCGCGGNNCGACTCCCGTCTCCCGCTCAACCTAACCGCCCGGAAACCCCGGGCATTTTCTTTGTCCCCCGCGCGACGCCGACGCTTGAAGAGCGCGCCGGTGGGCCGCCGATCCCGGGCCCGCCGAGTTGCCGTAGACGCCCGGCGCGGCAAGGCCACCGTTGTCGATGCCTGGCGCTGGCTCTCAAGATCGCCGACTCGGCGCGACCACGACTACGGCAGTTCGCCGAGCGACGGTGCGCGAGCGAGGAAAGCCTTAGAAGTCACCATTGCGATCAGCAAGGC
>PMNO01000606.1 GCA_003161835.1 Myxococcales bacterium
ACGATGAAGGGCGGAGGCAATGGGCCCGCAGAAAGCAAACCTCGTCCCCCAGAGGCTTTCGTGGTCAGACGTCGCGATCGGACCGTGGCCTGTTTTTTCTCGCCGACGGCGCTGGTTTCCCCGCCTGTCCAGGTGCGCTAAGAAACACGGCCGGGAGGATTGGACCATGGCCAAGACCAAGAACGCGGTGCCCCAGGGCTTCCACACCGTCACCGCCTCGTTGACGCTGGATGATACCGCCAAGGCGATCGACTGGTACAAACGGGCCTTCGGGGCCGAGGAGGTCACGCGCAACGCCGGTCCCGACGGCCGGATCATGCACGCGGAAATCCAGATCGGCGATTCTCGCATCATGCTCAACGACGCGATGATGGGGGGCAAGAGCGCGCAGACCTACGGCGGCTCCCCGGCCAGCATGTGGCTGTACGTCAACGATTGTGATGCCCTGTTCAACCGCGCCATCGCCGCGGGCGCGCAGCCCATCATGCCGCTCGCCGACCAGTTCTGGGGTGATCGCTTCGGCGCGATCCTCGACCCGTTCGGCTACCGCTGGTCGATTGCAACTCACACCGAAGATCTGACCGGAGCGGAGATCCAGGAGCGCGAAGCCGCGTGGCTCAAGGAATTTGCCGCCAAGGGTGGCCAGTTCTGACAGCGACGCGCCGTTCCTCGGAAACTCGCCACCGCTAGAATCAAGATACGTTGCAACGTCGGCGCGGGCCGTTGCACGCCCAGTCTGTGTTAGCTTTCACACTTAACTTGTTTGGGTGGTGGAATACACAAATGGTTGTTTTCATTTCGCTCAGGTCGCTTGGACACGCGAAGCGGGCGGGACTCTTGGCCTTGCTCTTTGCTGGATGTGTCTATGACTATTCTGCCCTCGGCCGTCACGCAGCCGACGCGGGGGCCGGCATGGCGGGCGGCACCGGTGGCACGGCAACCGGCCTCGGAGCGGCNNCCTCGACAGGGGGAGCCGGCAGCGGCCCAGCCGGCACCGGCGGAGTCGACTCAGGCGGAATTGCTCCCGCAGAAGCCGCAACGGGCGGAATCGGCACCGGCGGTACCACCACCCCCGGATCTGGCTCGGGCGAAAACCCTACCGGCGGTACCGCCGGAATCGACTCGGGCGAAGCCGGAGCGGCCGGAGGAGAGGCGGGCAAGGAAGCCGGTATGAGCGGCGCGGGCGGTACCGAAATGGCCCCAGGGCAGCCGCTCATCCTGAGTATTGATTTCATCGGAGGCAGGCCGACAACACCCGCCGGAATAGCCGCGGCAGCCGCATCCGTCATGGCGCCATCCGAGATCGCCGGCGTCAAGCCCGCGTCGCAGTGGAACGGTGCCCCGGGGCCATCGGGTTCGCTCGCGGGGCTGACCCTCTCCACCGGAACCGTCACGACCGCCAGCGTGACCTGGAACTCGCCGTCCACGACGGCCGGCCCTGGCGTCTGGACGAAAGCATTCGTGGATGCTGCCGGAGACGCCAAGATGATGAACGGATATCTGGATCCTCTCGGGTCATCGACGCCAGCCACGGTCGTCGTGACGGGGCTGCCGGCAGCATTCACCGCATCTGGCTACGACGTCTACGTCTACGCGACCGGCGAAATTCGATCGGCGACCACCCGGACCTGCAAGTACGCTATCGGAACCACTTCATTGACCGCGAGCGAGATGGGACCGACGCCCACAACCTTCGCCGGGTTCGGCATTTCGTCGACCGGTGGGCTGGCCAACACCCTCCTGTTCAAGAACGTGACCGGAGCCTCGTTCACGCTGACCGCCACCCCTGGAACAGCGCAAACACCACGCGCCCCCGTGAATGGGATTCAGATTGTTTCACCAGCGGGATCGTAGGGCCTGAGAATTTGACCAAATATTCCGGGGTCGCCGTGCGTCCATCCGAATGTGAACCCCGCGCTCGTGCTCGTCTGGACCATGCGGCTCGGGTGCTGGCCGTTCGAGGTAGAAGGATTGGGCTCGCCGCCACCACCTGAGGTTGCCGCCCCCGTGCCTGCTTCCGTGCCCGGCTCGGTATCCGTCCCGGCGCCGGTCGCAGTCCGACCGCCTGTTCCCCAAGGCCTGCCGTTGTTTCAGGAGGCGCGGTACGACATTCGATACGGCGTTCTGGGCTCGGTGGGCGGGCTGACGTTCTGGGTGGGCGGGATCGCTGATGCGGCCGACGGATCCCGTACCGTCCAGGTTCATGGCGCGGGCCGGGGCGCGATCCTGGGACTGGGGGGAATCCAGAGAAAAATCGTCGCGGACTTCGACCCCGCGACCCTCGAATCCCGCCAGTGGACAGTCCTGCGGGCACGGGATGGGCAGCCCGAAAACGAAGGCACGCTGGATACGGCCGCGCGCCAAAAAGGGGGGCTGCTTCTTCTGGCGCGCGCCGCCCCGGGGCAGCCCCCGTCGCGACAGACGCTCACCTCGAACGTTCCCACGTCCGATCCGTTGGGACTGCTGTGGCGCCTGCGTACCGCGCCGCCCGCCCCCGGGAACACCGAGATAGTTCAACTCCTCGACGGGCCGGCCTTGTGGCGCGTCCGTGTCACCACCGCCCCGATGCGCGAAATCTTGGCCGAGGGCAATCGGACGGCGCTGCGGCTGGATGGCGAGATCGCTCCCGTTTTCTACGACGGCAGGCCCGACGCCGAACGCCCAACCCGGCGCTTCACTCTATGGCTCAGCGACACCACGGATCACCTGCCCCTCCGGCTGGAGGTTCCGGTGGGGATCGCCGACGTGGTGATCACGTTGTCCGAATCGCGAACCCTGACCGCGGGCTCAGACGGCAGACCGGGGCCGCCCCCTTCGGGCGATTCGGCTCAGCATCAACTGACCGGGCCGGTGCCGGGGGCACGCAATTTGTAACCAACATGACGCACGGTCTCGATCATCGCGCTGCCGGGACCGAGCTTGGCCCGCAGCCGGCGCACGTGAATATCGACCGTGCGCGTACCGCCCGCATAGCGGTAGCCCCAGACCCGCGACAGGAGCTGCTCGCGCGTGAACACCCGACCGGGGCGCTCGGCCAAGAACTTGAGCAGCTGAAATTCCTGGCGCGGGAGCTTCAGGGCCCGGCCCCGAAACGACGCCTCCACCGCCACCGAGTCGATGACCAAATCACCGATCTTGATTCGGCCCGCCGCGCGGAACGACGACATGCGCCAGTCGAGCTGGCGGATGCGCGCGTACAGCTCTGGCGCCACCACCGGGGCCAGAACGAAGTCGTCGGCACCCGCTTCCGGGTCCAGGCCCGCCAGGCGCGACACCTCGACGCACAGTAGAACGGGCACATCCGACAGCGATGCCACCTCCCGCACCCGCCGGATGGCCGCGCGGCCAACCTCCAAGTGTGCCCCGGCGTCGACCACCACGACCGATGGGCGTGACAGTTCGATGTCTTCGGGAAGTTGATCGATGTCGTAACCGACCGCGATTACTTCGCATCCGAGATCATTAAGCGCGGAGGCGGGGGAATCCGGTTCAGAGACGGCCGTCGTCGGGTTCGACGTGACCACCAAGGCTCTCATTTTGAAGATACACTAACAGGCAAGATGCCCTCGGCCCCAAAAAAAGACGCGACAAAGGAAGACAATGGAAAGGCGCGCGCCGCCGAAGGCGCGGCCCCTCGCCGATGCGCGGCGGGAGTTCCCCTTTCAGCCCGCCGCCGAATCTGCCGAGGTACTGCACCCACGATCGTCCCAAGGCTGCTCCAGCCAGGATCGTGGCTGAGATCGTCGCTGACATCGTCCGAAATCGTCCCAAAGATCGTGCATAGTTTCAGTCGAGACCAAGCCGAAGCAGATTTCGTGAAAACCAGACAGATATTTCCGCTCCGAAACATTTCGCCCGCGGCGCTTGGCGTCGCCGGGCCGGGGTGCAATACTCAACGTTGATGGACGATTTCCACTGCTCCTTTTGTGGGAAGCGACGACGCGAGGTGCGCAAGCTCATCTCGGGTCCTCGCGTGTTCATCTGTGACGAGTGCGTTGCGCTGTGCAACGACATCATCGCGAAGGAAGAAGCGGCGGAGCGACCGAAGTATCCGCGGCCCCGCGAGATCTACGACGAGCTCAAGCGTTACGTGGTCGGTCAGGACCGCGCCAAGAAAGCGCTGGCGGTGTCGGTGTTCAACCACTACAAGCGGGTGGGCCAGCACGGCAAGGCCGGCGACGTCGAGATTCAGAAGGGCAATATCTTGTTGTTGGGGCCGACCGGGTGTGGAAAGACCCTCCTGGTCCAGACGTTGGCCAAGAAGCTGGACGTCCCGTTCGCCATGGCGGATGCCACGACCTTGACGGAGGCAGGCTACGTCGGCGAAGACGTGGACAGCGTCATCAAGGCGTTGTACCGAAACGCCGGCAACGACGCCGAGAAGGCAAGCCGGGGCATCGTCTGCATCGACGAGATAGACAAGATCGCACGCAAGGGCGGTGGTCCCTCGGTCACCCGCGACGTATCGGGTGAAGGAGTTCAACAGGC
>PMNO01000498.1:0-212 GCA_003161835.1 Myxococcales bacterium
AGCCGTCACCGCGCGCGACCGCGCTGGAGGCCAGCAGAACGTGACGCGCAATCGCGACGCCGCCAATCGGCGGAACCGCCCCATAGCTGCCCGCCGTTCCGATGAACAGCACGAATCGCGGCGCGCAGGCGGCGATGGCGCGCGCCGCGCCAACCGCCGCGTCCACGACGCCAATACCGGCCGGAACGCAGGTCACGCGGGCCGGTGAAAAA
>PMNO01000498.1:250-2900 GCA_003161835.1 Myxococcales bacterium
GCGGGCAAGATGGTGATCCCGACCCCCGCGCGGACCAGCTCCCGCAAGGCCTCGCCCGAATCGACGGTCATGCGCACCTGGGGCGTCAGCCCGGCCGCCGCGCACGCGGCATGAATCGTCACGCCGGTGGGAGACGACGCCGGGACCAGCACCAGGGGGCGATCTTTCAAATCAGCCATCGCCACCCGCGCCCGCCGCGCCAGCGGATCCCCCGCGCGCACCACGGCGACGAACGGTTCGCGGTACAGGCGCTCCGAGGTGATGGCGGCGGGCAGGGGAGGGGTCGGTCCCGCAACCAAGCCCACGTCGGCGCGGCCGTCGCGCACCGCCGCCACGATGGCGTCCGCCTGCGCGACGTGGGCCTCGATGGTCACGCCGGGGAACTGATTCGCGTATCGGGCCAGCGCGGGCGGCAAGAGCGTCACCGCCAAGCTCTGGATGGCCGCCACCTTCAGACTGCCGGTGAGCAGGCCGCGCAGCGCGGCCAGATCGTCCGAAAAACCGCGAATCACCTCCAGCGTCCGCCGGGCCCGCGCCGCCAGCAGCTCGCCCGCCGGGGTGGGGCGCACGCGGTGGCGGGGCCGGCGCTCCAGGAGGTGGGCTCCCGTCTCTCGCTCCAGGCGGCGGATGGCGTGCGAGAGCGTCGGTTGCGCGGCGTGGATGAGCTGACCCGCGCGGGTCACGTTGCCCTCGTCCACGCACGCCAGGAAATACCGGAGATCGCGTAGCTCCATCCATTCATTCAATCTGACAATGGATACGGCCACAAGCCTCTGCCGAATCTCGGGGGGCTTGTGCTAAGGTCTTGCCGTCATTTCAACTCGGAGGGCACAATGAGTCTCGTTGGTAAAAAAGCTCCTGATTTTACAACCGTCGCCGTCGTCGGAGACGGTGACTTCAAACAGGTTTCGCTGGCCGATCTCAAGGGCAAGTACGTCGTTCTATTCTTCTATCCCGCGGATTTCACCTTCATCTGCCCGACGGAAATCCAGGAGTTCTCGCGACGCCACGAGGAGTTCAAGGCGCTCAATTGCGAGATTCTGGGATGTTCGACCGATTCCAAGCATTCGCACAAAGCCTGGATCAAGGGAGGGCTCGGAAAGCTGAACCACCCTTTGTTGGCCGATTTCACCAAGACGATCACCCGCGACTACGACGCGCTCGTGGAATCGGAAGGCCTCGCGCTGCGCGCGACCTTCATCATCGACGACAAGGGCATCGTCCAGCACGCGTCCTACAACGCCGACCTGTTGGGCCGGTCGGTGTCCGAGACCTTGCGCATGGTTCAGGCGCTGCAAACCGGGGAACGTTGCCCGGTTGAGTGGAAGCCGGGCAGCAAGACGCTGGGTAAACCCGGTTCGTAGCCGGGCGCGGATATCCATGCGGCCGCGGACGTCGATCGCGCTCGTGGTCCTCACCGGCGCGATCGGCTGTGGCACGCGGGACACCGCTGGTCGGGGGCGGGTGTGGACCTTGTTTGACGTGGTCGCGGCCGCCGCCACCGACGGTCGGGTGGCGGTTGGTAGCAGCATCGCCGACGGGTTTCCCGGGTCCTACTTCGTGCGTCCGAGCGCCGACCCGGGCGCCGGGCCCGACGAGTTCAGGCTGGCTCCCTCGCTCGGATTCCTGAACGGGCTGCCCATGATCACCGTGACAACCGAACTGTGGGCGAACGTGGACGAGGTCTGGGCGCAGCCCATGTACCGCGCCATCGACGACAAAGGCGCCGTCATCGACGATCCCACGGTGAAGGAACCNNGGGACCGATGTGACCACGCTGCTCGACACCCGCGCCGTGCTCGAAGCCGCCAACCGGACCGGCGGGCTGCGCACGATGGAACGCCGGATCACCTCCCTCGGGCCGGGTAATGTGGAGCCTCCAGCGGAGTGGGTGGAAAACAGCTACTACGACGACACGGCCGCCTGGGACGGGGTGGGGGACCGACGATATCTGGATCTGGGGCCTGGGCGCTTCGACGTGGACGACGACGCCGTGGTGCGCGAGATCCCGCTCTTCTTCTTCGCCAAACGAAACGATGGGGACCAGCTACAGGCCATGCTCGACTGGCGGAACGTGGGCGGGACCCAGCCCCTGTTCTCGGCGCCGCCCGCGCTGAGCAGCGGCACGGCCAGCCGTGGCGCGGGCGGCAGCGGCGGAGCGACGCCGTCGGCGGCGCCGCCCCCGGTGGACATCGAGCCAAATTTTGGTGGCCTGTGGCGCATTCACATCGTCGAGCTGCCGGCCACCGCAAGTACCATGGCGGATGGGCGCGCGGTCTTGAATCGCAACTGCCTGGACGGGTCGCGGCCTTGCGTGGTTCTCGATTCCCAAACCGCGATCGAGTCGCTCGGCGGCGCGCGGATTCACCGCACCGAGTTGCTGGCGGCGGGGCCCTTGTTGCAAGTCGGAGACAAGACCTTTCCCACCACGCTCGAAAACCCACCCTTGCCGTTGCCTCCGTGAATCGCCAACCGTCCATCCGGCTCGCTGGCATCGCGGCGTGGTTGATCCTGGGGGCGCCCGGTGGGCGCGGTCGTGCCCGGGCCGCGGCGGACGCGCCCGACGAAGCATCGACAGCCGCTCAAGCGGGGATCGACGCAGACAACGACAGCGTCGGGTACACGCCCGCCGAGGCCAACCCGGCCGCCA
>PMNO01000321.1 GCA_003161835.1 Myxococcales bacterium
CTCCGGCGCCTGTCGACGCGGCGGCGTTCGGAGGATTCACAAGGGGCGGATATGGCGTCGGGGCAATTGGCGCCGTCGGGTCGGTTGGGGCTTTATGTCCATTTTCCATTTTGCGGCGTGCACTGTCCGTACTGTGACTTTGCCGTCGACNNGGCCCGACAATCGGGGCCACCGCCGCGCCTGGTCTCGATCTATTTCGGCGGCGGCACGCCCGGATTGTGGCGCGCGGACGCCCTGGCCCGGGTGATCACGGCTGGCCGTCAGACGCTCGGCAACGACGAGGGCGCCGGCATCGCGTCCGCGAGCGCACCGCCGATCGAGATCACCGTGGAGGCGAATCCCGGCGAGATCGACGAGCCGAAGTTGGTGGAATTGCGGCGGGCGGGCGTCAACCGGGTGTCGCTGGGTCTGCAATCGCTCGACGATCGTCTGTTGCGCGCCATTGGCCGCAACCACGAGGCGGCAGCGGGCCCGGCCGCGGTGCGCGCGGCGCGGTCCGCGGGGATCGACAACGTGTCCGTCGATCTGATGTTCGGGTTGCCCGGGCAGTCGCTGGACGACTGGCGGCGTTCGGTGGACGGCGTGCTGGCGCTGAACCCCGATCACGTATCGGCGTATGCGCTCACCATCGAACGCGGTACGCCCTTCGGTGCCCGCGCGCGCAAGGGCGAACTGGTCGTTCCCGACGACGAGCAGACCGCGCTGATGCAGGAGTGGGGGCGCGACGCCCTGGCCGCCGCCGGTTTCATGCAATACGAGGTGTCGAGCACCGCGCGCCCCGGAAAGCGGGCGGTGCACAACGGTCTGTACTGGATCGGAGCGCCGTATCTGGGCGTCGGCGCGTCGGCGGCGTCTTTTCGCCCCCTCGCGGACGGCGCAGGATGGAGGTTCTCGAATCCACGTGCCACCGAGACCTACTTGCGAGCCGCCCGCGCCGGCGGGGGCTCACCCGAGCCCGCGCAAGTGGAAAGACGCACCCGGGCGGATCTGGAAAACGAGGCGGTGTGGTTGGCCTTGCGCACGAGCGACGGTCTTGATCGGGTGGCGCACGCGGAACGGTTCGGGATTGATCCGGTGTCATCGCGACAGGCGGACGTGGCTCGCTGCGTGGATCTGGGGTGGTTGCAGGTGGATGCCCTGGCCGTCCGTCCCACTCCCGCTGGCCTGCTGTTCGCCGACGAGATCGCCGTTCGTCTGTGGTTGTGACCGGCGATTTCCGTCGTGCCAACCGCCGCCGACGGGCGGGTCATGACGGGTGGCGCGCCAGGCTGTCGAGCGCCCGCGACCAGAAGGCGTACCCGCGTATCTCGCCGGGGCGATCGGTTCCGAGGAGCCGGACGGCCGATAGATGCAAGAGCGGAGCGAGCAGGCGACGGCACGCATCGGCGTCCAGACGTGCGGCCGCCACCGCTTGCGCCGCGCGCGCCCGATAGTCATCCAGCGCCGCGGCGATGCGGGACGGAACCACTCCCCCCAAGAAGTTTCGCACCTGCGGGCCGACCGTCCGGAACGCACGCCCGTGCTCGCGTGCCGCATCGGCCTCCATGTCCGACGCGTGGGCGTCATATCTCCGTTGGGCCAGCTCCCGGCGCGCTCGATCGTCAAGNNGAGACCAGACAGAGCACGCGGAAGTCGGGAAGATCCAGCAGGTTGTCGAGGGCGGCGCGATCCCGCGCCCCATCACCACCCTCGGCGCCATCGTCGGGGTCAGGGTCGATGCCGGCTTCCGCTTCGACGGACAACAACGCGCACGCCAGATCACTGTCGGCCTCGAACAGGGCGTGCGCGGCCTCCAGCGCGGACGGTCCCCCGAAGCGTGCGCGCTCGGGAAAATACTGGGTCCTTTCGACGGCCACGATATCCCCCGATGCGAACGCGGGCGCCAGGTGCCGATCGAGTCGCCGCGAGAATCGAGCCTCGCCCCCCTTCGCCCCACGGACGCGGACGCGCAGGTGGGGTCTGCGCCCGGGACCGTCGACGTAGCGCAAGAAGAACCAGCCTGAGATCTCGCGCGCCGCGCGCGCTTGGCGGATGAGGGGCGACACGAGATCCACCAGCAAGACGTCCTGGCGGTCCGCGGCGCCGAACAATTTGTAAGTGCGCCATCCGGTGGCCTCGAGATCGCGGGCCGCGCTTCGGGGCGGCGACACCCCGCCGGCGGCCGCGGTACTCGCCAAGACGGCGTCGATCCGCGCGCGCTCGTCCTGGTCAGGTTCGTCCACGAGCGCGACGATCGCTTCGACCCGACGGCCCGACGCATCGGGGGTGTCACCGATCGGCGGCCAGATCTCGAAGACGCGTTGCTGTCCGACGAGATCGACTGCGGCCGAGGGCAGGCTCAGGTCGACGGGCAACAGCTCGTCCTCCGAGCCAACCTGAACGAACCGAGGCAACGCGGCACGTTTGCGCCATGCCTTCACTTGCCGCGCCGAGGCGCCCGGCGCCGCGATCTCCGGCGGCACCCGCCAGCTGGCGGGCGCGACCACGAAGCCGTCGATCTCGATGCGGGGCGTCCAGTCGAGATCGCCGAGCGGCCCGAGCGTCAAGGCCCAAGGCGCATGTTGGCGGTACAAGCTCCAGCCCACGAGCAGCCGCCAGAGCCCGGCGGGCGCTGTGGTCGAGCGCACGCGGTGAAGCGCGGACGGGGCGACCTGGGCCCCACCGGCGGTGCGCAGGGTCAAGGGTTCCAGGGCCGCGGGATCGGCGCAAAGTTCCAGGTCGGCGATCGTCAGCGCCGCGTCGTCTTCAGCCGGCCAGCCGGTCAANNGGCGGGTGGGCGCAGAGATCGCCGAGCCCGGCGCTCGGGCAGAAGACGACGTCCAGGCGTTGCTCGCCCGGTCGCGCACGCAGCTCCGCCGCGCGTAGAGGTTCGAGCAGGCGGGATCCATCGTCGCCGAGCGCGTGCGCGAAGCGTCCCCAGGTGGCGCCCGCGGGCGCATGAAGGCCCACGAGCCAGCCGTCTCCCGGAGGCTTTCCCGCGCGGGGTCGGCAGGGCGTGAGGAACAGCTCACAGGTCGCGGGAATGGCGACGGACGGCAAGAGCGACTCGAGGTCCCGGGCGCGTAGCGTGATCACGCGCAGGTTGTGCCGGGCGGCGTTCACGATGCGATCGACGAGCACGGTCAACAGCTCACGTCCCGGCGTATCCGGCGGCGCCGGCGCCGGCCGGGGATCCTCGTCGTCGGTGGGGCGCACGCCGTAGTCCCCGAGAGTCAAGGCGCCCAGGTCGAGGGCGCCGGCGCCAAAGATCTCCGTGGTGGCGTCGAGCATGTCCGCGAGGGCGGCGTTTGGCGTTCGTTCCATGACGGGCGGAGCCAGGGCCTCCTGAAGTCCAAACAACAGGGGCGCCAGCCGGGCGGCGCGATCGATGGCGGTTCGCGACAACATCGCCGCCGCCCGGGGGCGGAATCGCAACGTTGCGTCGATGCCGGTCGCCCGTCCCCCGACCGGCGGTAGCGTTGCCAGCGCCGCGCGCAGGCCCTCCAGATCAGCCGCATCAGCCGCCTGCCGGGCCCGCCCCAGCTGTTCGGCCGCGCGCGCGCTGGCGGGTACATCGGACAGTCGCGTTTCGGCCGGCTGATTCGCGCTCAGGCGTTCATGCATCCATTCCCCGGCGTCGGGGCCCACGAGCGGTGGGATCAAATCGACATGCAACAGCCCGTCATCGATCAGGGTCAGCAAGAGATCGTCGATCTCGTCCTGGTCCTCGGCGATCCCGATCGCGAGCGCGGCCCTGACCGCTGGCCACAGGGTCCAAACCGACGTGACGTCCAGGACGGTGGCCAGGAGCGGGTCGCGATCGGCATGCTTCTCCTCGATCAGGGCGGGCTCGCCCGGCTCCGCGTCGGCTGGCCCGAGCCACATGATTGTGTGTGCGCCTTGCACGACCGACGGCGCGCGACGCAAACGAACGCGTGCCCGGACGTCGGGATCATCGATGAGCGCCCGTCCCAGATCGGCCAGCCGCTTCCAGGCGACGCGAAACACCGGGGCCGGTGCGCCTGTCGCCAATGTCGTGCGCGGGCCCAGAGATCCCAGACCCACCCCGGCCCAAAGCCCGTGCGGCGTGGGGCGAAAGGCGGCGCGGCGACGATAGCGGTCGATCGCCCGGTGTGCCCGGCCTGAGCCTTTGTTCGGCGCGCCCTGCTCACCGTCGGCAAGCGCGTACGCCGCCACCAGGTCGGGGCTCGCCAGCGCGAGAGCCGCACGGCCGAGGGGATGCTCCGCGAGGTCGGGGGCGCGGCTGGTCAAGGTTCGCAGCGGAAGCAGGGGTGCCCGAAAAAGAAACCGCCCAAGCGGGACGTAGGCCATCGGGCGGGGAGCGTACCCCTCCTACCGGAGGCGTCCAGTCGGGAGGCCCCGTGTCTCCTCGAGAGGAGCCGGGCGGCGGGGCCGAGGTGCGGCCCCGCGCCTACTTGTACATGCTGGCGGGTGGCGGACGATCCACCGTCGGGATCTCCACCGCCGCCGACGCCGGATCGGGGGCGGACGACGTCGAGTTTGGCGCTTCGGGCGCGCCCCCGGGCCCCACCGTCACTTGCAGGCTTTCGCCCACGCATTCCAGCAGCTCCTTGTGAAGCTCGGTGACGCGTTCGTGAGCCAGCTCGACCCCGCGGAATTCATGGCGCAGGTTCAGGTCATCGGCGCGGATCTCCGGCCGTTCCGACGCCGCCAACCGGTCGTCCGATAGCTTCTTGGTCAGCTTCATGCTGGATAGCCGGTCCTGGATGCAGGACAGCTTGATGGAGTCCCGGAGGCGGACAGCCTCCTCGCGTTGGCGCTCGCCGTCCAGGAGCGCGGTCGCTATGTCCGTCGCGTACTTCCTCGCCAGGGAAAGCATTTCGGTCTTGTTCAGGATCTCGGGATCGCGCATCACCTCGGGTCCGGTATTCGGCTCCGCTTCCACAATCGAGCTGCCGCCGGCGAGGGACGCGGCGGCCGGTCGCGCGGCCCGGCGCGCCGGTCGGGCGCCGGCGCGCGGCGGACTGACCAACAACAAACCCAACATCAGCCCAGAGACACCGATTGCGCGCCACATGATCAAGGGGCATCGGCACCGGGAGCGTCCGGGTTAACTGGGAAAAATCTGCCGGATGCGCGTCAGAAAAGTGGCGCGCCCCGGCCCGCCGCATGGGGCGGTTTCGGGGGCTATTTGGGCATCGCCGAGGTCTGAGCGCCGGCCGCCGGCAGATAGCACTCGCGCGTGTAGTCGATGACCATCCGATCCGTGTTGAACCGCCATCCCAGGGTGCGAATGGTGCGTTTCATCCGCGCGACCCAACCGCGCGGCACGTCGTGCTCATCCCGGTCGTAGTACAGGGGGACGATCTCGTTCTCGATGACGTTGTAGAGGCTGGAGGCATCGCGGCGATCTTGTTCCTCGGCGTCCACGTGCGCGGTGCCGTCGCCAATCGCGAAACCGTTGAGGCCGTCGTAGGCCTCGGCCCACCACCCGTCCAGGACCGAGCAGTTGAGGCCACCGTTCAGCAGCACCTTCTGCCCGCTCGTCCCGCTCGCCTCCTGAGGCCGTCGCGGATTGTTCAGCCACACGTCCACGCCCTGGACCAGATGCCGGCCGACGTTGATGTCGTAGTTCTCGATGAAGACCACGCGGTTGTGCAATTCGGGCGATTGGGTGGCCTCATGGATGTGGCGCAGGACCGCCTGGCCCGGGCGATCCGCGGGATGGGCCTTGCCCGAAAAAACGAACTGGACCGGCCGCTTGGGGTCGTTGATCAGGCGCTTGACGCGCTCGAAATCGCGCAGGATCAAGTCGGCGCGCTTGTAGGTCGCGAAACGCCGCGCAAAGCCCAGGGTCAA
>PMNO01000613.1 GCA_003161835.1 Myxococcales bacterium
AGCACGGCCGCGGCTATCAATCGGGGCGCCACCCGCGGGCGCGCGGGCTCTGGCGCGTTGGTGAGACTTCGGTCCTGGTCGGATGCGTTGGACTTCGTCATCGTGCTTGCCTCACATCTTCCCCATGCCGGCCGTCGCACCGCCGTCACTTCCAGAGTCTCTCGCCGTTGTTCCAGGACCCGAGCCCGGTGGACGTCCGACGCCGCCCGCCGAGGTGCCACCCATGCCCCCGCCACCGGGGAGGCTCGGCAAGCCCCCGTCGGCGTCCGCGAGGCTGATCTCCCGCAGGGCGATCGCCAAGCGCTGGGCCTGGACGATCGATTGGAAGAACCCGTTCACGTCCGCGACGTAGCCGCCCATCGCTTCCAGCACCGACGCGAGCGGAACCTTGCCCACGCGATATTGGGTGACGGTGCTCGATACGGTCGCGTCCGACTGGACCAGCAACCCCGAACGATAGATGCGGTTGCTTTCCACGAGGGCGGTCAGCAGCGTGTGTCGCTCCCGGACCCGTTGCTCCAGAAAACAACGAATGGATTCGGCCCCCGCGCTCACGGCCCGGGCGCGCGCACGGCCTTCGGCCAGAGCGTGCGACCGCTTGGCGATCGACCAAACCGGCACGTTCAACGATACCCCCGCCACCCACATCGTCTCGAACGACCCGCCGCGGGGCATGAGCCCGGCGCTGACCACGATATCCGGGTAGCTGTCCTTTTCCGACAGTGCGAGCTGTCGGGTGGCCTGCTGGTTGTCGGTTGCCGCACGGTGTAGTTCGGGGCTGCGCTCCAGGGCCTCGGCGATCGCCTGGTCCAGCTCCGGCACCACGGGATCGGCGAGGTCGGTCAGGTGCCGGGTGGTGGCGATCGGTCCCCCGGCGGGAACTCCACGCAGCCGGTCAAGCACCTGACCTCGCCGCGTCTCCTCGGCATGAACCAGCAGTCTCTGTTGCCGCAACCGGTTGCGTTCCAGCTGGGCCCGCATCAGATCCGACTGCACGCCGTCTCCGGCCTCGTACCTCACGCGCGCGATGGTTTCTGATTGGGACCACAACGTCTCCATCCGCGTCAGCAGCCCCGCCTCGTCCCGGACCGCCAAGAGGTCCAGATAGGCCCGCGCCATCTCGGCCTCCATGCTCAGGCGCGCGCGCTCCAGATCGCCTTCTCCCCGGCGAGCCTGAGACTCCGCAACGCCTGCCCGCAGATCGCGCTTGCCGAACCAGGGAAAACTCTGGGACGCCATGATGGAAATCCAGCTGGTCTCCATCTTTCCGATCTGTATGTGCGTGAACCCGTCGTTTTGGATCCCGAACGACAACAGCGGGTCCGCCAGGGTCCGCGTTTGCGGGATCCGTTCGCGATCGGCGTCGATCTGGGCACGTGCCTGGAGCAATTCCGGGCGGGCGCTCAACGCTTGCTGCACCAGATCCTGGAGTACGTCATCCTCCCAGAATGCCTCCAGGGCCGGCTGCGCAGGGGGAGGCGCCTCCGCGGCGCTGGCCAACCCGGTCCAGCCCAACCCGCCGATCGCGCAGGCCCAACTACACAACGAAGACAGGCACGGCCATAAAGGCCGACAAGGAGACAGACAAGAAGACAAAGACGACAAAGACGACAANNGACGACAAAGACGACAAAGACGATCGATACATCAAATGACCTTTCGGTGATCCAGAGTTCCGCGGACAAGGGCGCTTCTCACGGATGCCGTCGTCACCTCGGAGAACCGCCGCGCGGCGGGGCAGGGCGCCGAGCGCACGGCTGGCGGCACCTCGTGAGACGGCGTGGTTCACGATCAATCCCGCAACGGCGACGTTGCGTTTGACCGACCCGCGGCCTCAGATCAGGAAGGATTGCTTGCTGACTATCAGGGCCGGTCGTTGGGCCCGGGAATCGGTGACCCTCCACCTGGTCGGCGGTGGGGCTGTCCGTGGCCCTATCGCGACGACGATTGACGACGCCAGGGGGAGATTCCCCAACCCGTTGCAGTCGAGGATCTGGTGGTCGCGCTCCCGGCTACTACCCGCGCCGCTACTCTCGACCGCGTCCATGGCACCAATCGTCTGCCACTCGCAACAGGGTTGTTCCACGAGCTTGGCCTGGGCCGGCGCTCGCTCGTCCGGACAGGCGCAGATCGCCACGGGGAATCCCGTCACGCGGCAACGCATGAAATCGTGCGCGAACGACACCGCGCAGAGCAACACCGGCACCACGACGAGCGCCGCGATGATTCGCGTTGTGATCCTCTCTCGCGCCGACATGCCAGAACAGCATGGCCACGACGTGGTCGGGCGTCAAGGATCCTGCGGAACGGACCCCTTTGCCGATGGCTTCGCCGAGGGGACGCTTCCGCTACGGCGTGACTTCGAAGTCGACGGATGCGGCCGGCGTGTGGCCGTTGGCGTCGGGTGAGAGTGCTGGAAGGTAATGGGCTATCCACAGCCCGGCGGCGAGCGGCCAGACCGCGCCCTCGGAGAGCAAACTGCCGTCGATGGTCACCGTGCCGCTCGCGGGCGCGAGTGAGGGGGTTTGCCCGGTGCCGCCGATGTAGGTCCAGGCGACGGGCTCAAGGCCGTTGTTCTCGCTGGGGACGTTCGATGGGTCCGCGGGGTACTTGTAAACGCCGATCCGATCGCGGGCGTTCGGCATCGGGGCACCCCTGAAGCTGACACGGATCTCGAGGGCGTCCGCGCTGACGTAGCTCGACTTGTCGGTGGTCAGCACGATGTCACCGTGGCATCCGCCGGAACCCGCGGGCGGTGCCTGGGGTGCTGGCAGTCCCGCGGGGGCTCCGCCGAAGTCGAACATGTCGAGAAGGGCATCGCTGTTCGCATCGCGCGCGGTCAGCGCCNNGCGCCACGCAGGCGCTGTTCGGGGGCGGAACGTGATCGGCGAACCCGCCCGCCTCGTCGTAGGTCCAGATGAGGGCCAGCTGTGGCCACAGCGGGCTCGCCGAGACCTTTTCGTATACGACCCGCGTCCAGGCCTCCCCCACCTGCACGTCGGCGGTGGGATGCTCGTCCTGCACCCAGGCAATTCCGTCGACAAAGGAGACCGCCGGGAGCGTTCCGTCCTGGAGGGCCGCTTCAAAGTCTTCGAAGCTCGCAAGCCCGGGATGGGGGAAGGTCCAGCCCAGGGTCCCGTCGAACGGATCGCCGTCGGTGTAGACGCCCCAGGTCACTCCGGCCGCGTCGAGCTTGTCAAAGAGCGTCGGCGTCGATGGGGCGGGCAAGCCACAGTAGGTACACGTGATACCGTCGGCCGTCCCGAGCAAAAGGAAGTTGCGATTGGGCCAGGTGCCGCTGCGCGCCGAGGCGAAGTGCCGATCGTTTATGGCGAAGGTATTGGCGAGCCAATAGTAGAATGGAACGTCGCCGGCGTCGTAGTTGCCCATGACGAAGTGACCGTCGCCGCCGGTCGTGTCGGCCCCGCTGGTCACGAAGCCGTCCATCTTGCCGCCGTTGACCTGCCGGTGCATTTCGTTCCACTGATGGCCGGGATCCAGGTTGACGCACGTCGTGTCGAGGTGAAAGGGGACGATCGCCGCGCCCTGGGCGTCCGCGTTGGCGAAGGACGTGGGGATCGCCTCGGTGTCGAGCTGTCCCGACGCATTGAGGTTGCCGAGCAGGTGATCGAAGGCGCGGTTCTCCTTCATGAGCACCACCACGTGCTTGATCGGAATCGAGGCGCGCTCGTGCTCGGTGAGAGGGAGCGTGGAGGTCGGGTAGGCGCCGGCTCCGAACGCGCAGCTCGCGCGCAATCTGAAAAGCAGATCGGGATCACCTCCCGCATCGGGAACCACCCCCACCTGGGGCCTTTGCTGACAGGCGACGCTGGTGCCGACGCTCGACAACAGGGCCGCCCAGGCTCCGAGCAACGGGACCAGACCCAGATGGGTCGACATCAAGGGAGCCGTACCGTGAAGGGGACCGCGGTCATACCAACCTCATTCAAGGGCACCGACACCGCCATCTGAACGTAACAGCAAAGCTCCCTACGGCGTAGCTAAATGCATCCCATGAGTTCGCAATCGCGCGGCCGCGTCGCCTCCCGGACCCTCGCTCCGCTCATCGCCGAAATTTCTAAGGTCCGCGAGGGCGCTTTGCGGATGGAACGGCGGTTCGCCCGGGACATCGCGCGCGTCCACCCGGCGCACCGAGCTAGCGCGCGCAACTTTTCACACTACCTGGCCCTGCGGCAGCGCGACCTCCGACCCATGCAGAACCAGCTCGCCGCCCTGGGCCTGTCGTCGCTCGGCCGCTGCGAACCGAACACCTTGGCCGGCCTCGATGCGGTCTTGCGGGTCCTGCTGCGTCTGGCCGAACCCACTGCCGCTCCGACGCAGGTTCCGGCAATGTCCAAACCGCCGGTCGACTTCGTCTCCGGTCCGCGCCTCCTCGAGCGCCACACCCGGTCGCTGTTGGGACCTCTTCCGACCCATCGGGCGACGCACATCATGGTCACCATGCCGTCGGCAGCCGCCCACGATGGGAAATTGGTGGAGGCGCTGCTTCGTTCAGGGATGGACATCATGCGAATCAACTGCGCGCACGATGACGCCGCCGCGTGGCAGGCCATGGTTGGCCACTTGAAAAGGGCCAAGAAGGCCTCCGGGCTACCCTGCAAGGTTCACGTGGATCTGGCGGGCCCCAAGCTTCGCACCGGGGCTCTCGAGGCGGAGCCCGGCGTGCTCAGAATCAAGCCCGACCGCGATCGCCGCGGAGTTGTCACGGCGCCGGGGCGGGANNATGGCTGGTGGGCGCGGGTCAAGCGCCACCGCCTACCACCCAGGGCTACCCCCTCATGCCCGTGACTGGTGACTTGCCGACGCAGGCCACCCACGTGGTCGTTCAGGACAGCCGCGGGAAGGAACGGAAGTTGCGGGTCGAAAGGTCGGTCGGGCTCGCGCTGCTGTGCGCGAGCGACCGCACGGTCTACGTGGAGGCCGGGACGCGCATGCTTTTTCTGACCAAGGGTAGGCGCCTCGGACGCGGCCGGGTAGGCCCTCTGCCGGTGGCGCCCCAAGCATTGTCGATTCATCCCGGAGATCGCCTGCTGCTCACGCGAACCGCTGTTCCCGGCCACGCGGCCCGCCCTGGTCCCAAGGGTCGGCAGCCGGCGTGCATTCCCTGCACGCTGCCACAGGTGTTCCGGGACGTGCGGCGGGGGGAGCCGATCTGGCTCGACGATGGCCGGATCGGTGGAGTCGTTGCCGGCAACGATGGCCGCACCATCGACGTCAAGATCACCCATGCGCCCGCCGCCGGAGCACGTCTGCTGCCCGACAAGGGCATCAATCTGCCGCTCTCGCGCTTGCGACTCTCCGGTCTGACCAGGAAAGACCGCAGCGATCTCGCATTCGCGGGCCGCCATGCGGATCTCGTGGGTCTCTCATTTGCGCAGCGGCCGGCCGACGTCCAGGCGCTGGCCCGGCTGTTGGCCAAGGCCAGGAAACGTCCCGCGGGCATCGTGCTGAAGGTCGAGACGCGACGGGGATTCGAGGCCCTCCCGCGGCTCCTCTTGACGGCTCTGCGAACCCCTCCCGTCGGCGTGATGGTGGCGCGGGGGGACCTCGCGGTGGAGGTGGGATTTGAACGCCTGGCCGAGGTGCAAGAGGAAATTCTGTGGCTGTGCGAGGCAGCGCACGTGCCCGCCATCTGGGCGACTCAGGTGCTGGAGACTCTGACCAAGAAAGGCGCGCCCTCGCGCGCGGAGGTCACCGACGCGGCGATGGCGGTACGGGCGGAATGCGTGATGCTCAACAAAGGGCCCTTCGTCACCGACGCAGTGGCATTTCTGGACAACGTTCTTCGGCGGATGCAAGACCACCAGCACAAGAAACGCGCCACGCTGCGGAAACTGGCGGTGGCAGGCGGGAACGAGGGGCCGGCGGCAAACGACCCCCAGTAGCGTGGGCGCCAACTTGTGCCAAAACCGTCACCTGTTCGTCATTCTTGGTTACTAGCTTGGCTGTGGGCTCAGGTGTGGGAACGGTATCGGGCTTGAAATCTGGATTTTTCACGATGACGGCAGAGACGCGAATTTCCGAACGGCGGGTGTTGGTGGTGGAGGACGAATCGGATATCCGGGACCTCCTCCGGTACAACTTGACCGCGACCGGCTACCAGGTGTCTACCGCCGAGACTGGCGAGCAGGCGCTGAAAGCGGTCGATGTCTTCCGGCCCCACGTGATCTTGTTGGACCTGATGTTGCCGGATCTGCCGGGTATCGAAATTTGCCGGCGGATTCGCGCCAGCTCCAACGACGTCAATCCGGCCATCATCATCTTGACCGCCAAGGGCGAGGAGATTGATCGCGTGGTGGGTTTCGAGGTGGGCGCGGACGACTATGTGGTCAAGCCGTTCAGCTTGCGCGAACTTTTGCTGCGCGTGAATGTGGCTCTGCGGGGTCGGGCAACGTCCTCGACCGAAGCGGGTGCGCACCGACCGCCGCCATCGGAGGCGGCGCGGCGGATGTTCACGGTTGGACCGTTGCGGGTCGACGTGGATGGACACTACGTCTTCGTGAACGACAGCGAGATTCACGTCAGCGCGATCGAGATGCGGTTGCTCATCTATCTCATCGAGCACCGCGGCCGCGTGCGCGCGCGGGAGGACCTCCTCGAGGACGTGTGGGGCTACAAGCCAGACGTCTCGACGCGAACGGTCGACACACACGTCAAGCGTCTCCGGGACAAGCTGGGCAGTGCCGGCGATCTGATCGAGACGGTTCGCGGCTCGGGATACCGTCTCGGGGATTCCTACCCAGTTGTGACTCAGGATTTGGCCCAGGATGCGGATCGATGACGATCGGCGTGCGTAACCTCCCACGGGCTCGGTCCGTACAGCCTTGTGGAGAGGTACAAAATCATGAAATCCCGTGGCTCAGCGTTCAATCTGTTCCTGTTTGGCGTGACCAGTGCTCTTTCAACCCTGGCCGGCGCTCGGACGGCGTCGGCGCAGACCGCGGCGACCCCACCGATCGAGACCGCCACCTTCGCGGCCGGATGCTTTTGGGGGACCGAGGAGTTCTTTCGCAAGATCCCGGGAGTTCTTGAAACCCGGGTCGGTTACGCGGGGGGCCAGCTCAAGAACCCCACCTACCGAGACACCAGCACCGGCGCCAGCGGTCACGCCGAAAGCCTCGAGCTCAGATTCAATCCGGCGCAGGTGAGCTACGCGGAGCTCGTGACCTTGTTCTTCAAGATGCACGATCCCACGACCGCGAACCGGCAGGGCAACGACGTGGGCTCCCAGTACCGGTCGGCGATCTTTTTTCACGGCGACAAGCAAAAGGAAGTCGCCGTCGCCCTGATGCACAAGATCGAGAAGTCCGGCGCGTGGAGGGGCAAGTTGACGACGGAGCTGGCGCCCGCCGGCACCTTCTATTCGGCCGAGGAATATCACCAGCACTATCTGGTGAAACACCCAGGCGGGTATGACAACCACTACCTGCGCAACCTGGACTTTGGTCCGCGCTGAAGCACCGCCCGCGAAAGAAAAAGCCTCAGGGGCCGCAGCCGATTTGCGTGTCGTTGATGGCCAGATCGTCAATCCATGCGACAAACGGGCTCGCGGGTAGCTGATAGAACGCGGTTCCGAGCGCGATGTAGGCGATGTTCGCGATCCGGGCCTTGGTGTTTCCGTTGAAAGAGATCGGGATCTCCTGCCCATCCTGAAAGAATCGGAAGCTGTTCGTCGTCTGGCTGATGTACCACTCCGCGCAGTGCCAATTGGCATCGTACCCGCCGCTGAAGCCGGTCATCGTGCAGCAGGTGTCGTCCGGGAGATTGTAGAGATACTGCAGCTTACCCGTGGGATCTTGAACGGTATCGACGACGCGCGACTCGGGAGCGGCGGGTTCCTTGGTGAGGGCCGCGAAGGTCACGTGGAAGTAGGTGTTGGGTCGCGGCGCGGGGGTCTGAACCTTGTAGAAGATGCGACCCCAGTGGTTGTTGGCGAGCGTGCCCAGGCTCGCGAGGCTGCGCCGGACGCGCGGCTGATCCTTGGCATCCGAGCTGCTTTTCAGGGATTTGGCGCCCCCGTGAAATTGATCGGTCTGAACATTGACGGTTCCTGGCTTTCCGGTCGTGTACAGCTCGAATTGCATCCAGCCAGCCGGAAGTCCCCCGGCCTCGGCGGACTCGAAATCCTCGCACAGCTTGTAGGGCCTGGTTCCGCAGCCCGAGCCCAGTGGCGCCCCTCCTCCAACGCCCGCCGCACCCGCCGCACCCGCCGCACCCGCCGCACCGCCACCTCCCGGCCCGCCGGTGCCACGTCCCGCGGCACCTCCGGCTGCTACTCCGCCCGTTGCTCCCACAGACCCTCCCGGGCCCCCGGAACGCGCCCCGCCAGCGCCTCCGGCGGTGCCTCCACCGGGGCTTGAGAGCCCGCCGCTGCCAGTACCCCCGCCGCCTCCGCCGCCGCCGCTACCGGCGAAGGAAGCCCCTCCGCTGGCATCGCGCGCGCTGCCCCCCGTTCCCGGGCCCTCGGTTCCGCCGCTACCAGCCTGCTGCGCACCGCCGG
>PMNO01000562.1 GCA_003161835.1 Myxococcales bacterium
GTGGCCTCCCTGATGTGGTCGGACACCGAAGCCAAGCACACCTTCCCTTGGCTGGGCCTTTCGCAGACTTATTACTACTACCAAAATGGCGGCGGCTATCAGCCCGTGCAGTTGCAGATCATCGACACCTGGTACCAGACCCAGCACGCTTACTTGTTACAACAGATGGCCAATGTGGACATGGGTGGGCATTCCTTGCTGGACGAAAGCGTCGTGTTCTTCGGTTCCGAGNNGCCCGGACCACCTTCGGGACTCCACTATACTGCACCGGACCGCTGACGAACCTGAAGTGACGGTGCCCGGCACCTGGTGGTCGATCGGCGATCCCCGGAGTGCGCCTTCACGGCGGCCTGGTCTATCATCGCCCGTCATGGCAGGCGTGAAGCTGAAGCGCTACGAGGGCAATCCGATCTTGTCCCCGCATCCGGGGCATTCGTGGGAAGACCTGGCCGTCTTCAACCCGGCGGCCTGGTATGACGACGAGAAGAAGGAAGTCATCCTGCTGTATCGGGCCGCCGAGGATAAGCCGGAGTATCGGTGCTGGTTCGGATTGGCCACAAGCAAGGACGGCTACAACTTCGAGCGGGCCGGCGACGGGCCGGCGTTGAGCCCCAGCGGGGATGGCTTCGACGGCGCCACGATTCAGGATCCGCGCATCACCAAGATGGGGGACTGGTTCTATGTCACCTATGCCTGTCGGCCGTTCCCCTTTGGGCAATTCTGGCACCCGGAGATCCGCAAGCGCTTTGTCACGCCGGACGTACCACCGGATTTTCCCCGGCACCTTCGGACCAACGCCACGCTGACCGGCCTGGCCATGACCAAGGATTTCAAGACCTGGCAGCGGGCCGGGTGGATCACCGATCCAGTTCTGGACGATCGCGATGCCATCCTCTTCCCTGAAAAGATCAACGGGAAGTTCGTCCTCATGCATCGGCCGCTGGAATTCGTCGGCCCCGCGTACGGCGTCGAGAAAGCCTGCGCGTGGATCAAGGAGTCGGACGACCTCCTCGGCCTGGCGGCCGCCCCCAGCAAGCTGCTGCTCAAGCAGCGGTATCCCTGGGAGGTGAACAAGCTGGGAATGAACACGCCGCCGATCAAGACCGCGCACGGCTGGTTCACCATCTTCCATGTGGTCGGTGCGGATNNTGGCTGATGCAGCCCGAGGCGGACTACGAGATCGAGGGCTACTACCGGGGCTGCTGCTTCCCCTGCGGGACCGTGGTGATCAACGGTACGCTGTTCGTGTACTACGGCGGCGCGGACCGATATTGCGCGGTGGCCACCTGCGATTTCCAGGAGCTGCTGGCTCACTTGCTGACCTGTCCGCCATAGGCGGCCGTCCCGTCGAGACCCACCGTGCACCCCATCGACCTGACCATCATCGTCGTCTACCTGATCGTGATGGCGCTGGTCGGCTGGTGGTCGGCCAAGAAGGCCAGCCGATCGGCCGAAGCCTATTTTCTGGCCGGCAAGAGCTTCCCCTGGTGGATCATCGGCGTCGCCCATGGCGCGAGCGGCGTGGATGTCACGGGCACGATGTGGTTCGTGATGATGTTCTACATCTATGGCGTCAAGGGGGTCTTCCTCTTGTGGGTGTGGCCCCTGTTCACGGTCATCTTCCGGATGATGTATCTGGGCACGTGGATTCGCCGCTCCAATGTGCTGACCGGCGCGGCCTGGATGCGGACGCGATTCGGCCACAGTCGTGGCGCCGAGCTCGCGTACATATCGGTCGTGGCCTACGCCATGATTCACGTCATCGGGTTCAGCAGCTATGCGTTCCGGGGCATCGCCGCGTTCACCAGACCCTTCTTTCCCTGGGACTTCAGCGACGAGACCTACGGCGTGGCCATGCTGCTCATCACCGGCATCTATTGCGTGGTGGGCGGAATGTATTCGGTGGTGATGAACGACCTGATCCAGTTCGTGTTGAAGATGATCGCCGCCATCGCGATCGCCGTCATCGCCGTCGTGTTGATCAGCCCACAGCAGATCATGGCGCGGGTACCGGTGGGCTGGGACAGCATCACCTTCGGCTGGAAGCTGGATCTGGACTGGTCGCACCTGATGCCCCGCCTTCACGATCGCATGTACGGCGCCACCGACGCGGGGGGCGACGGATATTCGCTGTTCATGTTCTTCACGGCCATGCTTCTGTTCAAGGGCGTCCTCGTGTCGGCGGCCGGGCCGACGCCCAACTACAGCATCCAGCACGTGCTCTCCACCCGCAGCCCGCGCGAAGCGGCGCTGGANNATCGCCGTGCTGGGGATCGTCTTCTTCAGCGACGATCTGCGGGCGCAGGGGAGAGACGTCAATTTCGAGAGAATCCTCCCGATGGTGGTGAACAACTATCTTCCAATAGGCCTCAAGGGCGTCATGATCGCCGCGCTGCTGGCCTCGTTCATGAGCACGTTCGTGTCCACGGTCAACAGTGGTGCGGCCTATGTCGTCAACGACATCTACAAGCGATACATCAACCCCCACTCGCCCCCCGCCCGGGACGTGGCCCTGGGCTGGATCACGTCATCGGTGGTGATTCTGCTGGGCATCGCCTTCGGCTTCCTGACGAAGAACGTCCACGCCGTCACCGGCTGGATCGTATCGGCCCTGATCCCGGCGTTCGTCGCGCCAAACCTGATCAAATGGCATTGGTGGCGATTCAATGGATATGGGTTCTTCGCGGGCATGGTGGCGGGAACGCTCGGCGCGGTGCTGAAATTCTTCGTGGCCGTCGACCCCGTGGTCTCCTTTCTCCTGATCCTGGCGATCAGCTTCGCGGCGTCGATGGTCACCTGTGTGCTCACCAAACCCGAGAGCGACGCTGTCCTCAAACGCTTCTATCTCGACGTCCGCCCGTGGGGCTTCTGGGGGCCGATCCTGGAGAAATGCCAACAGGACGATCCAACCATCCAGAAGAATTCGGATTTCCGTCGCGATATGTTCAACGTCGGAGTTGGCCTGATCTGGCAAACCGTCCTCGTGACCGTGCCGATCTATCTGGTGATTCAGCATTGGCGGCAAATGTGGATATCGACGGCCCTGTTCGTCGTCACGTCCGTGATACTGAAGTTCTCCTGGTACGACCGTCTGGGGCCGGGCCAGATGTACATGACGAAAGACGGCCAGATCGCCGGAAACCGGTGAAAATTCTGCAATCCAAAGAACCGAGGGAGCATGCGCCACCGACCACAGTCGATTCTTCGGATCGCGCTCGCCGCGGGCATCGCACGTGCGGCGCTGGCGGCCCCGGCGGTGCCGGCGGCGGAAGCCAGGGCGGCAATCGCGGGGAAGGTTCGAGCGAACGCCGGATCCTTGGGGGAAGCCTATGTGTACCTGGATGGACCGAAGATTCTGGCGTCTCGATCCGCCGCCGCTGAGATCAAACAACTCGCCAAACAGTTCGTGCCGGCGGTCTCGGTGGTGCAAGTGGGAACGCGCGTTCTGTTCCCGAACGCGGACAATGTCCTTCACAATGTCTTTTCCCGAACTCCGGGAGACGCTTTTGCTCTCGGGCCCCTGAAGGCTGGCGATCGTCCGGCTCCCGTGGTGTTGCGCAAGCCGGGACACGTCGAGGTGTTCTGCAACATTCATCCAAGAATGCGGGCGGACATCCTCGTGGTTCCGAACGCCTACTGGACAAGAGTCCGTCCCGACGGATCGTTCCACATCTCGGGCGTCCCCTTGGGCAGTCATCGCGTCGTGTTGTGGGGGCCGACGTTCAGCCCGATGGTTCAGCGAATCGAACTCACATCGGTGGGTGCCACCGCAACCTTCTCCCTGGTCGGAGCGGCTCGGCGCCCACACGCGAACAGGGACGCCGGCGCCCGCGAATCGTACGACGAGTGACGAGACGCGCAGCCCACATCGTGGGCTGGGTGGTGGCCGAATACGGCCGAAGCACCCAGCCCGGTGTGCTCGCGATNNAGTGAGGTTGAACATGTCAGGATCGAGGGTCGGCCGCTGTCGGGTGTTGCTGGGATTGGCCATCGTGGTGATGGGCTGTGTCGACCGGGAAGTGGTGTCGACCAGTTCGCGGGCGCTCATCTCCGACCAGGGTCACGGTACGGCGGCGACGCCGGGCTTCTTCTTTCTGGCGCCGGTCGTGCCGGATCCGCCGCGAGTTTTCACCGGTGTTTTTGAACCGCGGCTGAGTCCCAACGTTCGCATCGATCGGGTCGATCCGGTTACGGGCGCGATTATTTCGACGGTCGCCAGCTTGACGGCCGAGACCGGAGACAGGGTCCGTCGACATCCGCGGCGGGAGTTCTACGTGGTGCGGTGGCGGACCGGTCTTTACGATCTTGCCCCCGCGAACTCTTACCGCGTGCGGGTGCTCGTGGGGGGAAAGGAACTCGGCGGAGCTGACGTGCGGGTGGCTAAGACGGCCGCCGACCTTCGGCGAATCGATCGCCACCAATACGTCGGCGTGAAGATTGGCGACGTCCTTCCGGTCAAGTTTCGCATCGAGCGCGCGGCCGTCGACAAGGATGGGGATGGTGTCTTCGACTGGAACGACAACTGCCCGACGGTGCCGAACGCAGCGGGCTCTCTTGCAGCCGATGTCATCCCCTCGCGCCCGACACCCTCGGGCTGCGACTACGCTCTGAGCGACTGCGACCCGCAAGAAGTGGACTGTGTGAACGACGAGACGGCGAAGCAGGCCGACACCGATGGGGACGGGATCGGCGACGCGTGTGAATGCCTGAGTGTCACCTGTATGGCCGTCGATACGTGCCACGGGGCGGGCTACTGTGAAAAGACCACCGGAGCGTGCACCGTTCCGCCGCTGCCGGACCAGGATGGCGACGGTTCGTGCGACGCGATCGACGGATGCCCGTCCGATCCCGCCAAGACCGCGCCGCGGGTGTGCGGCTGTGGCGTTGCCGACACCGACACGGACGGCGACGGGACTCCAGACTGCGTGGACGCCTGCCCGATCGACGGCAACAAGACATCCCCCGGAGCGTGTTGCTGCGGTACCGCGGACACCGACACCGATCAGGATGGCGTTCCAGAC
Organism: Myxococcales bacterium; assembly: GCA_003161835.1. Lineage (GTDB taxonomy): Bacteria > Myxococcota_A > Polyangia > Fen-1088 > Fen-1088 > FEN-1088. The sequence continues at coordinate 5,022 of PMNO01000562.1, forward strand.
TGCGTGGACGCCTGCCCGGGCGATGTCACCAAGGTGGGGGTCGGAACGTGCGGATGCGGGACGCCCGATCTGGACAGCGACGGCGATCTGACGGCCAATTGCGTCGACCTCTGTGCATCTGATCCGGGAAAAGTGTCGCCTGGCCTGTGCGGTTGTGGCGTGGCGGATACCGACACCGACGCGGATGGCGTTCCGGACTGCAGCGATCCTTGTCCCACCGATGCGAGCAAGGTCAACCCCGGAGTTTGCGGCTGCCTCATCAGTGATGTCGATAGCGACGGCGATGGTGTGAGGGACTGTGACGATCATTGTCCCACCGACCCGGGCAAGCGCGAGCCTGGCGTGTGCTCGTGCGGCGTTTCGGATGTCGACAGAGATTTCGACGGCACGGCGGATTGCAAGGACCTGTGTCCCGACGATGGGACCAAGGTCGACCCTGCCGCGTGTGGTTGCGGAAAGTCAGAGGTGGACGCCGACGGCGACGCCGTTCCCGACTGCGTGGATGATTGTCCGAGGGACGCGCTGAAGGTAGCCGTTGGAATCTGTGGCTGCGGAATCCCAGATTCCGACGGGGATGGCGATGGCACCGCCGACTGCGTCGATCATTGTTCTGCCGATCCGAACAAGATCGAGCCCGGTGTCTGCGGCTGCGGGAAGATCGAGGTCATCACTGACACCGACGGTGACGGTGCCATCGATTGCGTCGAAGGTTGTCCCGACGATGGCGCCAAGGTGGAGCCGGGATTGTGTGGTTGCGGTGTGTCCGATGTAGACACGGATGGAGACGTGGTGCCCGACTGTCAAGACCTCTGCCCCGCGGACCCGCTGAAGGTGGTCCCCGGGATCTGCGATTGCGGCCATGACGACGGTGACGGCGACGGCGACGGCGTGCCCGACTGCCACGATGATTGCCCCACCGACCCGACCAGGACCGCGGGCCCGTGCGGGCCGGGGCCTGCGCATGTGGATTTCACCTGGATGTCCGTGTCGAACGTGTATGCCCAGCTTGGGCCCCTGAACATGCTCATCGATGGATACATCACACGTATTCCGGCGAAGAACTTCCACGGGGGTGGCGGGGGTTTGAAAAACACGACCACCGCAAATACGCCAGACGTCGCCGCCGTGACCCGGGTGCTCGCCGCGTTGGGGGGACCATCCCAGGTGAACCTGCTCTTGACCGGACACAGCCACTTCGATCACTCGTTCGACACGGCCACCTGGTCCGCGCTGACGAATTCTCCCATCATCGGGTCGAGGACCACCTGCTTTCAGGCGCAGGCGCAACACATCCCCGCCGAGCGTTGCACGGAGGTCGTGGGAGGCGAGAAGATCACGCTCGGCGACGGCGTGACGATGCGGGTGATTCGCTGGAACCACAGCGGGGATTCGGGCAATGCCGAGCAGCACGACCCCGTCGAGCTCACCCAGATCCCGACCCCGGATCCGGTCACCGGCGGCCTTCACGCGGGGGTTGCCGAGGACTTTCCAAACGGCGGCGGTGGCCGCGCGTTCCTGTTCACGGTGGATGGAGCCGACGGACCCTACAGCTGGTTCTTTCAGAACTCAGCCAGTGCCACCGACATTGACGTCCCCATCGTGCTCGACGGCGTCGACTACGGCGCGCCGATCGAGAATCTCAAGGCCGCGATCGCGGACGCCGGTCTGGTCTCGGTGGACCTGTGGATCGGCTCGATCAATGCGCCGGTGGCGAGACTATTGCCGATTGTCAGGCCCAAAGCGTTCTTGCCCGTGCACTGGGACAGCTTCACGAGTCCATTCCTGAACGGACCAGGAACGTTCAAGGATTCGACGAAGATCGTGCCCGTNNGGTCAAGCAGGCCCTGGGGTTCAAGTAGCAGCGGCCTCATGGCGCGGGGCCTCCGTTGGGCAGGCAGGCGGGTCAGCGCCCGTAGCCTGCGGCGACGATATTGGCCTGGACGGCGTCATCGGTCGCATTGGACGAGACGCCGGAGGTGATGCACCCTTCGAAAAAGTTCCCCTGAGCGGCGTTGCTGTTGTCACCGCCGATACCCAGGATGATGGCCCCCTCCTTCTTCATGGGATTGTAGCCATTGGCGGGACGCGCGCCGCTGTACAGGGTCGTCAGGGTACCCGACTGGCCATTGCCGCCCTTGATCGCGAAGCTCCCGGAGCTGCCGATCACCATGGCCGTGACGTAGGTGGAGGTCAGGGGCGTGTTGGTCGAGGTGGGCCCGAAGTCCTTGCCAGCAAAGAGACCGTTCTCGAGATCCGCCATCACCCAGGGGCCCGCGCCGGTGCCCTTGCCCCANNGGTCTTGTTGTTGCGATAGCCGACGCCCGCCGGAATGTGAACGCCGTAGACCGCGTGGCCACCGACGGTCAACTTGAGAGCGTTCGCGACGGCTTCGTTGTCCGGCGTGTTCTTCGCCCCGCCCGCCGGCGCCTTCGTGAGGTGGTTGCCCTTCCCGGACTGGTCATAGATGACGGAGATGGTGCACGACGTGCCGGANNGCTGTCGTGCCGGCCGAACCGCTCGTCCCGCCCGAACCAACCTGACCCCCGGCACCGCCCGCTCCGCCACCGGTTGAAACGGCCCCACCCGCGCCGCCGCCGCCAGTGGGCCGCGTCCCGCCGGTTGACACGGCTCCACCCGCGCCGCCCGCTCCGGCCGCGCCACCCGCTCCGCCAGTGCTTGCGCTTCCCCCGGTTGCGACGGCGCCACCGGTCGCGAGCGAACCCCCTGCACCTGCTGCGACCGAGCCGCCGCTCCCGACGGAACCACCCGTGCCGAGGCTTCCCCCGGTGGCACTGGTTCCTCCCGTGCTCGTCACCCCTCCCGTCGCCTTGGAGCCACCGGCACTAGCGGTCTGGCCGCCTGTTCCCTGCCCCGCGGTGCCGCCCGAAGCTGAACATGCCAGCAGCAGAAAGGCTCCGACCATGCCGGTGAGCGGTAGGGTTCCGGGATACTGAAGCCTCTGTTTGGGGCGTGGCGCTGTGAGCATCATTCAAGATTCCTCTCGCTGAACGGAGCAGTGACGAACGATTCGCCCGCCGGTCCACAGTTTTGTCGGAGGATACCAAGTTCCAACGAGTCCCCATCGCCCGGGAGCCCCCCTCGTCGGCCTTCGCACGGCCCCGCTCGGCGTCCGGGTGCTCTGGCCAGGAGAGTCCGGCAGAAGACTCCATGCCTGCATGCCAGCGGGGGCGCCAGAGTCTTGCACATAAGACGAATGTCTATTATACAAAACAAACCGTGCCAGCCCGCTCCCTGTCATCGCTCGGACGACGGCGCGGCGCGGCTCTGTTGGCGCTGACAACCGCCACGGCCGGAGGGCTGGCGCTGCTGGCGCTCGTGGGGGTGCAAAAGGCGGATGGCGGGGCAGGCGGCAGCGCGGCGCCGCCGGCGCACTTCGTCGGCTCGCAAACCTGCGCAGGCTGCCATCCCGGCGAGCACGCCGCCTGGTCGACGTCGCATCACCGCCACGCCATGGAGCCGGCCGATGCGNNTTTTCGCGGCAAGGATCGACGTACCAGATCACGACCGAGAACCAGCAGGGCGAGCCCGAGACGTTCAAGATCGCCTATACGCTCGGGTACGCGCCGCTACAGCAATATCTGGTGGCCTTCGACGACGGGCGCATCCAGGCGCTGCCCTTCGCCTGGGACGCGCGCGCGCGCGAGCAAGGCGGCCAGCGCTGGTTCCACCTGTATCCCGACACCGACGTCACGCCCGCGGATCCGCTGTTCTGGATGCGCCCGCGCCAGAACTGGAATCACATGTGCGGCGACTGCCACACCACCAGCTTCAACAAGCGGTTCTCGGACGCGACCGGTCGCTTCGAAAGCCAGTGGAGCGAGGTGGGAAACGGCTGCGAGAGCTGCCACGGCGCCGCCTCGGCGCACGTCGAGGCCGCGCAGCACCCGGCCCCCGGCGCGTCCGCCAAGCGTCTCGTGAACGGGCTGCACACCCAGACCGAGCAGCTCGATCAATGCGGCGCCTGCCACGCGCGCCGCGTCCGGCTGCGGGAGGATGCATCCCACGAGCGCATGCACGACACCTGGCGCCCGGAGCTGCTGCAGGATGGCCTGTACTTCGTCGATGGGCAGATCAAGGACGAGGTGTTCGAGATTGGCTCGTTCCTGCAAAGCAAGATGGCGGCGCGCGGGATCACCTGCAGCCATTGTCACGATCCACACACGGCACGGTTGCGCGCCGAAGGAAACGCCCTGTGCCTTCAGTGTCACGACCGCCAGACCTTCGATGGCCCGCAACACCACTTCCACGCCGCGGGCACGGACGGCGCACGCTGCGTGAGCTGCCACATGCCCCCGCGGACGTACATGGTGGTTCACGAACGCCGCGATCACCGCATCGCGGTTCCTCGCCCCGATCTCAGCGCCACGCTCGGTACGCCGAACGCGTGCGCCACGTGCCATGAAGCGCGCGGCGATGCCTGGGCGGCCGACGCCATCGCCAGTCACCGCAGCGGGCGCCTATCAGCCGGGAACCCTGGGATGGTTCCCGGGCCCTCCCGCGACGACTCCGCCCAGCGAAGCCGAGCTCCGTCCACGCGCCAAGGACCGTCGGGGGCGGAGTTGCTCGGCCCGGCGCTGTGGCGCGCACGGCACGAGCAGAGCGACGCCGTCGCGTCGGTGCGCGCGCTGCTGGCCGACCCGCAGGTGGCGGGACTGTCCAAGGCCACGGCATTGTCGGCGCTGGGCACCACCGCGCCGATCGAGGCCGCCGCGATTGCCGAGCCATTGCTGCGCGCCGCCGATCCGTGGTCGCGGCTGGGCGCGGTCGAGGCGCTGCGGTCTGCCCCCGACGAGACACGCAGGCGACTGTTGGCGGGCCGGGCGACCGACCCTGCGCGCGCGGTACGCTTTGCCGCAGCGCCGCTGCTCGGTAGCGCGAGCGCCGGCACGGTGCCCTCGGGTGCACATGACGACGTCACCGCCCTGCTGGCCGACTACGAGGGCTGGCTGACCGCAAACGCCGATCGCGCCGAGGCGCTTGTAGAGTTGGCGGGCCTCCGCCGGGCCGCCGGCGATCCGGTTGCCGCGCGGGCGGCGTTCGAGCGGGCCCTGCGCCGGGATGACACTTCGATCGTGGCCACCCTGAACTTCGCGGACTACCAGCGCGACAACGGGGACGACGCCGCGGCGGAGACGCTGCTGCGCAAGGCTTGCGCTCTGTACCCGGAGTCCGCGGACGCGCACTTCGCGCTCGGCATGCTGCTGGTGCGCCGCAAGGACGTCGCGGCTGGCGTGAGCGAGCTCGGCCGGGCCACGGAGCTGGCGCCGAACAACAGCCACTACGCCTACGCGTACGGCGTGGGACTCCACTCCACCCGGCAGGACGAGCGCGCGCTGGCCACATTGAGTGATGCGCGCAGCCGATTTCCCGACAATGCTCCGATCCAGGCGGCGCTGCAGACGCTCTGCGCCGACGT
>PMNO01000733.1:0-205 GCA_003161835.1 Myxococcales bacterium
CGAAGGGGCGTGGTGGTTGATGGACAGGCGCTTGTTATCCCCAGCACCACAGCCACAAGCCCAATGTCGCCTCGCTCTCCGTTGTTCGTAAGCGGTGTCCGCCCAGCACCTTGATATGATAAAATCCTGGCTGAATAGTTGCTGACCCGAGTTCAGGAGGTCAGCGGTCATGGAAAGTGTTAGTCGTACGACTGGTCATAATGTT
>PMNO01000733.1:211-2936 GCA_003161835.1 Myxococcales bacterium
GTCATATGCCTAGTCTCAACTCCGAGACTGAGCCAGACACCTTTCAGCGGATTGAGATTATCACAGGGGTGGCTCGGCGTCGACGATGGAGTGCTGAGGAAAAGGCTCGGATGGTTGCTGAAAGCTTCGCGCCCGAAATAAGCGTTCTTGCGGTAGCCCGGCGGCATGGTGTCAATCCGAACCAGCTCTACGCGTGGCGCCGGGAGCTCCGCGGCGATGGCGGTCGAGCGCCNNAGGCCCCGGGACCGGATTTTGCCCCGGTGGTTGTTACGGTCCCACCAGCGGCATCGGCGCTCGGCAAGGCCGGCACGATCGAGGTGGTGATTGGCGGCGCGGTGGTTCGGGTGGAGGGGCTGGTTGACGCCGCCGCGCTCCACCAGGTTCTCGATGCGGTTCGGCGGCTGGCATGATCTCGGTTCCGCCGGGCACTCGGATCGTGGTGGCGACGCGGCCGGTGGACTTCCGGGCCGGCATGGATGGTCTTGCGGCTCTGGTCCAACAGAAGCTACGGTCAGACCCCTTCTGCGGCGAAGTCTTCGTGTTCCGCTCGAAAAGACTGGATCGAGTCAAGATCGTGGTCTGGGACGGCACCGGGCTCTGCCTATTCATGAAGAGGCTTGAGCGTGGTCGTTTTACTTGGCCGCCGATCCGTGACGGAGTGATGACGCTGACGGCGGCGCAGCTCGCGATGCTGCTGGAGGGGTTGGATTGGTCGCGGGTTCGTCCGGTCCCGGTGAAACGGCCCCAAGCGGTCTGCTGACCGCGAAAAAACNNTGACCGCGAAAAAACGCCACGGTTTGCTGACCGCGAAAAAAGCGCCCGCGGCCCGCTGACCGCGAAAAACCTCTGGATCTGTGACGGCTGCCGAGTATAATAGCGGCATGCTCCCGGATACCGCCCCAGTAGTGGAAGACCATGACAAGATCAGAGCCGCTCTGATCGCGGCACTGGCCGAGTCCGCCAAGACGGGACTCGAACTGAACGCCGTCAAGACCGAGCGGGATACTCTCAGGGCCGAGCGCGACACCAACCAGGCACAGCATGCCGAGGCGGCGGCCGAGGTCGAGAAGCTGCACAATCTGGTTGAGCAGTTGCGGCGCACCCTTTATGGCTCCCGTTCCGAAAAGCTCGACCCCGACCAACTGCAACTGGCTTTCGAAGACCTGGAGCAGGCCATCGGCACAGCCAAGGCCGCCGGCGAGGCCGCCGCGCCCCCGGAAAAGCCGACGCGCCAACCCAGGACCACCGAACCGCGGCGCAATCGAGGCGCCTTGCCGACCAATCTGCCCCGGATCGATGTCACGATCGATGTCGAGGACAAGACCTGCCCGTGCTGTGGCGGCGCGCTTCACGCCATGGGCGAGGATGTCCGGGAAATGCTCGACATCGTGCCGCCCCAGTTCCGGGTCAAGGCGGTCCACACGCCCAAGTACGCCTGCCGGACGTGTGAAGAGGGCGTGGTCCAGGCGCCGGCGCCCGAGCGTCCGATCACCGGCGGCATGGCCACCGAGGCGCTGCTGGCTTACATCATCATCAGCAAGTTCTGTGATCACCTGCCGCTCTACCGTCAGGCGCAAATATACGCCCGGCTCGGCGTCACCCTCGACCGCTCGACCCTGGCCGACTGGGTCGGCCGGACAGCCTGGTGGCTGCGCCCCCTTTACGACCTGCTCGTCACCACCGTGCTGGCCTCGCCCAAGCTGTTCGCCGATGACACGCCGCTGCCGGTCCTCGACCCCGGCCGGGGCAGGACCAAGACCGGGCGCCTCTGGGGCTACGCCCGCGACGATCGGCCCTGGGGCGGGCCGTTGGCGCCGGCCGTCGTCTATCTCTACGCCGAGGATCGCAAGGGCAAGCGGCCGCGCGAGCATCTGGAGTCGTTCGCCGGAACCCTTCAGGTCGACGCCTATGCCGGCTTCAACGCCCTGGCTGACCCCGGTCGTCCCGCCGGGCCGGTCACGCTCGCCTTCTGTTGGGCCCATAGCCGCAGGAAATTCTTCGAGGTCCACAAGAGCATGGGCTCGCCGATCGCCACCGAGGTCCTGCGCCGGATCGCCGAACTCTACGTCATCGAAGACCGCATGCGCGGCAAGCCCGCCGAACTCCGCGCCGCCATCCGCAACGCCGAAAGCCGGCCGCTGGTCGAAGCCCTGAAGAGCCACATCGAAGAACAACTCGGGCGCCTCTCCGGAAAGACAAAACTCGCCGAGGCCATCCGCTACACCCTCAATCACTGGCATGGCTTCACGGTCTTTCTCGACGACGGCCGGGTCGAGATGGACTCGAATACCATTGAGCGCACCTTCCGTCCGGTTGCTCTCGGTAGAAAAAACCATCTCTTCGCCGGGTCCGACGGCGGCGCCAAAAACTGGGCCCTGTTCGCATCTCTCATTCAGACCTGCAAACTCAACGGCGTCGAGCCTCACGCTTGGTTGCTCGACATCCTCCAGCGCGTCGTCTCCGGTCAGACCAGAACGACAGAACTGCACACCTTGCTCCCCTGGGTCTGGAAAGCCGCCAACCCGGAAGCCGCCGCCGCAAACTGACGGCTCACCCGCATCCCCAACCGCACCCTGGCGCGCGCGACCATCATCGCCGGTGTCACACGGCACGGCAAGGTGCCGGCCCGGCGACGCTTACCTTTTACCAACTGGCGTGCAGACTGAAGGCCACCGGCATGGAGGACTTCGAGGTTCGGGCGACGCTGGAACACGAAGCCGCATTT
>PMNO01000069.1 GCA_003161835.1 Myxococcales bacterium
GACCTGGTGCGCTTCGAGCGCGAGGTGCAGCTGACGAGCCGCCTCACCCACCCGAACACGATCTCCATCTTCGACTACGGCAGATCGGCCGAAGGCGTCTTCTACTACGTCATGGAGTACCTCGACGGCCTGGACCTTCAGCGCCTCGTCGAGCAGGTCGGGCCACTCGAGCCCGCGCGCGCCATCCACATCCTCGCGCAGATCAGCGGCGCCCTCGCCGAGGCGCACGCGCTGGGCCTCATTCACCGCGACATCAAGCCCGCCAACATCGTCCTCACTGAACGACCCGATGAACCAGATGTCGTGAAGGTGGTCGACTTCGGGCTGGCGAAGAGGTTCGGAGGGAACCTGGACGAGTCGGCGACCGGCGACGCCATCGTCGGCACGCCGCTCTACATGGCCCCCGAGGCCATCTCGCAGCCCGACACCATCGACGGACGCTCCGATCTCTACGCAGTCGGCGCCGTCGCCTACTTCTTGCTCACGGGACAACACGTGTTCGAGGCTCCAACGGTGATCCAGGTGTGCAGCAAGCACATGCTCGAGGCGCCGATACCCCCGTCGGAGAGGCTGGGGAAGGCCCTTCCGGCGGACCTCGAAGCCATCGTGCTCGGGTGTCTCGCGAAGGAGCCCGACGACCGTCCCGCGTCGGCCGCGAGTCTGCGAAGCTCCCTCCTCGCCTGCGCGGACGCCGCGCGCATCGACCTGCCGGGGGCTCGTGCCTGGTGGCAAGCCCGGCGCGCCTCACAGAAGGATAGCCCCGGCCCTTCCGACGACGACGGCTTCCGGCCAGCCACCATGGCGATCGATCGCGTCTATCGCAGCCAACCCGCGACGAGCGCGCAGATCAACGGTCGAGCTCACTCTCGAGCTACGGGGAGCGCGCGCTGATCTTCCAGCAGGCAGCGTCGAAACGAACCTCATCCCCGTGCACGTATGGATCGAAGGCTTCTCGGACCCTGGCGATCACACGCGTGCGCTCTTGAATCCTTTCGAACATGGCCGGCAGCTTGGGTATGTGCTCGGGCCTTTGCAGGATCATCTTCGTGGAGCTCAACAAGGACGCGATGGGGCCGAGGGAGTTGTTGATCTCGTGACCGATGATGCGGATGACCTTCTTGAGGCTCGCGACCTCATGTCGGTTGATCTCCTGGGTGACGCTCCTGACCGCGATCAACGTCTGGCCGCCGTCGAGGTGTCGCCGCGACAGGTGAAAGGTTTCGCGCCCAGCTCCGCCGTCCACGCTGAAGAGCTCGTCCCCGTCGGAGAGCAGCGCCTTGCGGAGCGACGGAGATGCCTGTTTGATCATGAACAGGAAGTTCTGTCCCTCGACCGCCATTCCCTCGAAGAAGAGGTCGCGTGCTGACCGGTTCGTGAAGGCAATGTTGCCCGCTTCCCCGAAGAGCACGATCGCCACCGGGGTTGTCTCGACCACGGTCCGGAGCAGGCCTTCCCGACGCTCACCAGCGCTGCGCTGCTCTTCGAGCTGCGCGCTCAGCTCCGCGATCCGTTCCTTTGCGGCGCCGCGGGACCTCCACGCCCAAACGCCGAAGGTCAGCGCGCCAGCCATCGCCACGCTCTCGAGAAGCATCACGGGGGTGGACAGTTCCGCCAAGTGCCCCACCGTATCCGATCGGGCGACGTAGCACCACGCTGCTCCGGGGCTCCGCGGACATTGCCGGCAACCGTCCGCGGACCCGCATGCGGCTGCCGGGAGAAAAGTCCGGCATTCCCGCCAGTTACGTCGGCATGGCGGCTGCACAGGCCGGGCTCGTCTTCCGCCTTCGCAACCAAGGAGCCCGCAATGACCTCTCGCCTCCGAGCTGTACCTCGCACCGCTGTCGCCCTGCTTGCGACGCTGCTCGGCCACCCTGCGCACGGGCAAGACGCTGTTCCCCCGGGGACGGCCGGCCCGGCCAGCAGCCCGCTGATGCCGCCCAAGCTCATCACTTTCGTCGACGCGAGCTATCCGTCGGCGGCCAAGGCAGCGGGTCTGCAAGCCCAGGTCGACCTCGAGATGAAGGTCGATACCACGGGAAGGACGACCGAGGTTCGCGTCGTCACGCCGGTGGGTAACGGCTTCGACGAGGCGGCCATCGAAGCCGCGCGCAAGTTCGTCTTCGAGCCGGCCCGCCGCGGAGACCGCGCCATCGCCGCGCGCATCAGATACCGCTATGTGTTCGAGCAGCCAGCCGAGCCGGCTCCCTTGCCCACGACGGGTGAGCTGGAAGGCCGGGTGCTCGTCCGGGGCCAAGACCAGGTCATCGCGGGAGCGGTCGTCACCCTCGTCTCCGCCGACGGTCAAACCACACAGACCGCGATGACCGATGGGTCAGGAGCGTTTCGTTTCCAGGCGCTCTCCCCCGGGCGATTTCACGTGAGGCTCACCGCTGTCGGCCGGACCGCGCTGGCTGCTGACGAGGCCGTCGCCGCCGGCGAGCTCACGGCGGTGACCTACCGCATGGAGGCCAACCGCCCCTCGAACGAGCCCGTAGCGCTCGAGTTCGGCGCGACGGCCACCATCGAGGCCCCGCCACGCGAGGCCACCAAGCGCAGCCTCAGCGCCGAAGAGCTGATGCGGGTCGCGGGAACGCGCGGCGATCCCTTGAAGGCCATCGAGTACATGCCCGGCGTGGGACGCTCGCCGCAGGCCGAATACATCATCATTCGGGGATCGTCGCCCGCTCGACGTCGGGATTCGGGATCCGAAGGCCGACGCGCTGCACGGCCTGGTCGACGTGAACCTGGTCGACAGCTCGTTCCTGCTCGAAGGGCCGATCGCCGGGAGCTGGTCGTTCGCGGTGGCGGCCAGGCGGAGCTACTTCGATCTGTTCATCGACAAGCTCGTACCGAAGGACGAGGTGCAGCTCACGGCGGCGCCTGTGTACTGGGACTACCAGGCGATGCTGACGTACAAGCCCAGCAGCGCCGACCGCTTCCGCGCCATGGTCTACGGTTCGTACGACGACGTCAAACTGATCCTGGCCCATCCCTCCGACAGCGACCCCGCCTTGCGCGGCGGGCTAGGCTCGAAGACAGCCTTTCATCGCGCGCAGCTCACCTGGCAGCACAAGTACAACGACGCCGTCGAGCACCAGATCGATGTCTCGGGCGGGCCGTTCACCTTCGGGGTCAACGTGGGGCCGGACCTGAAGGTCCAGATTCCAGGGTACGAGGGCTTCCTGCGATCGGAGTGGCGCGCCCGGGTGGCCGATCAGCTGCGGCTGATCGCGGGGCTCGACGTCGACTACCACTGGTTCGACTTCTCGTTCAACGGCCCACCGGCCGGCCAGGTCGATGGCGATCCCAACGCCTCTGGACCGCTGACCGGCCGGCAGCTCGTTCAACTCCACGACACGTTCACCGTCTCCCGACCGGCCGCGTACCTCGAGGCGATCTGGCAGGCCACGCCGCGGCTGACCCTGGTACCGGGCGCGCGCGTCGACTACCTGAGCGACGTCCATCGGTGGACGTTCGATCCGCGGCTGACCGCCCGCTACCACCCGCACCCTTTGCGTCTCCCCTTAGCCGACCATGGGGTTATAATGTTCCCGCCAGTGAAGGTTCTCATCGTCGACGATCAGGCGGGGATCCGCGAGTCTCTCCAGGTTCTGTTCGAGCTGCATGGCCTCGAGCCTCTGACGGCGAGCAATCCCGATGAGGCCCTCGACCTGGTCGCCAGCGAGGACGTCGGGGTCGTCGTCCAGGACATGAACTTCACCCAGCACGACACCACGGGCGAAAGCGGCGTCGCGCTCTTTCGCGCGCTGAGGAGCCTGGACGCTGACCTGCCGATTGTGGTGCTCACCGCCTTTGGCTCGTTCGAAACCGCGGTCCAGCTCGTCAAGGAGGGGGCCAGCGACTACATGGAGAAGCCCTGGGACGAAGAGAAGCTCGTCCGGATCGTACAGAAGCTGCTCCATCTCCGCGGCTTGCAGCAAGAGAACATCCGCTTTCGGGCCCAGGGTGCCCGCATGAGGCGAACCCTCGCGGCCCGCTACGATCTCTGCGGCTTGGTCTATGCGAGCGCGCAGATGCAGAACGTCGTCAGCCTGGCGGCTACCGTCGCGGCCTCCGATGTTCCGGTCCTCATCACAGGCGCGAACGGCGCGGGCAAGGAGAAGATCGCCGAGATCATCCAGGCCAACTCGCGCCGGAAGGACCGCGCCTTCGTGAAGGTCAACGCGGGTGCGCTGCCGGACCAGCTGTTGGAGGCGGAGCTCTTCGGGGCGGAGGCCGGGGCGTTCACGGGGTCGACGAAGCTGCGGGTCGGACGCTTCGAAGCAGCCGCCGGCGGGACGCTCTTCCTGGATGAGATCGGCAACCTGCCGTCACCAGGCCAGGCCAAGCTGCTCCGAGTGCTGCAGACCGGCGAGTTCGAGCGGCTGGGCTCCAGCGTCACGCGGAAGGTCGACGTCCGTATCGTGAGCGCGACGAACGTGGATCTGTCACGCGCGATCGCCGATGGGAGGTTCCGCGAAGATCTCTTCTTCCGTCTCAACGTCATCGAGCTGAATGTCCCGCAGCTCGCCGACCGCCCCGATGACATCCTGCCCCTCGCGGAGCACTTCCTCGCAACCCTCCCCCGCCAGGACGGCGCCGCGGTGC
>PMNO01000320.1 GCA_003161835.1 Myxococcales bacterium
TCGCGGGTGGCTCGCACGGTTGTCCCTTCCGGGAGTCCCGTTGCCGCCCGACGCGGGGAGCGACGCGATTCGGAACGTGGCCGCCGCGCCGCAGTTCAGCGAGCCCGAGCCGCGCAGCCGCGATTGAGTGGGGGCCGCGCCGCCGTCCGGCCATGGTGGGCCGGGCCAAGTCGTCTCGGATCAGGCTGAGAGCGCCGCTTTCGCCCGCGCTCTGTGAAACTGTTCCAGCTCGCGATTGGCGTTCACGATCGTCGCGAGGCTGCCGACGATCTCGCCCAGCCGCGCGCCCGGAATCGCGAAATAGGCGTCGTCGTCGCTGGCGCCCGTGTAGACGCGGTTGCCGATGCAGCCAAAGCTGGACGCGGTCTTGGCCGTCGAGATCGCCTGGGGCAGAACCGCGCAGGTCGGTCGTCCCAGGGTCGCGCCGTCGCCCGCTGCCCCCACCGCCTGGGCCGCCTCGGCCAGCAACATCAGCTGGCGGGCGTTGCCTCGCACCAGGACCACGTCGGGATCGCACGGCGCGGCGGCGAGTGGCGCGTACACGGCTACGCGGAACGGGTCCTTGCGCTGGGGAATGTTCGGGATATCCGCCATCTTCAAGTACTTGAGACCGACCATCGTCTCGATCAGACCCTCNNCGCTCCACACCCGCCGGGGGTTTGTCGCGAAACGCGATCGCGATCGGCGCGATCTCGGTGCCCAGAAGGTGTTCGAGGTCCTGAGCAAGGGATTTTGTGTGCATGAGCGACTTGTTACACGGGGCCGAATTCTTTACAAGCGGCCACGGCATCCTGCTTGCCAGCTCGGGAGATGCTATGCCCTCCCCGTGGAAGACGTCGCCGTCGCGCGCAGCAGCATCGTCCTCGTGATGCATACCACCAGCTACAATGTGGAAGCCTTTGTCAGCGCCTGCCAACGGGCGGGTGTGCGGGCGGTGATTGCCTCTGACCGGTGCCATGTTCTGGACGGCGCATGGCAGTGGCCGAGCGATTCGGTGACGATCGACTTCCACGATCCCGCGGGTGCGGCGGCCGCGATCGCCGAACGGATTGCATCAGCGGGTCTGCCTCCGCCGCGCGCCGTTATTCCCATTGGCGGCGAGGCGGCGGCGCTGGTCGCGACACGGACCGCCGAACGACTCGACCTGCGCGCCAACGCCTGGGCGGCGGCGGAGGCGGCAGCCAACAAGCTGCGCATGCGAGAGCTCTGCGCGGCGGCGCAAGCCCGGGGCGAAGCGGTGCGCGTCCCCCGTTTTCGTGTCTTTCCATTCGACGCCGATCCCGCCCGCGTCGCGATCGACGTCGCCGAAAACGTCGGATGGCCGTGCGTGGTCAAGCCGCTGCTCCTGTCGGGCAGTCGGGGCGTCATCCGCGCGGACGATCCGGCCGGTTTGGCCGCCGCGCTGGCCCGCGTGTACGCGATCTTGTCGACTCCGGCCCTGCTGGCGATGTCCGACGACGGCATCGCTTGCCGCCAGGTGCTCGTCGAATCGTTTATTCCGGGGCCCGAGGTGGCCCTCGAAGGGGTGCTCACCGACGGTACGCTGCGCACGTTGGCCTTTTTCGACAAGCCCGACCCGCTGGATGGCCCCTTCTTCGAGGAGACCCTGTACGTGACGCCGTCCCGCCATGCGGCCGCCACCCAGGCGCAGGTCGAGGAAGCCGTGCGGGCGGTGGCGCGGGCCGTCGGCCTGGTCACGGGGCCCATCCATGCGGAGGTACGCCTGAGCCCCGACGGGCCGGTGGTCATCGAGATCGCCGCGCGTTCGATCGGCGGCCTCTGTTCGCGTACGTTGCGCTTTGGCGCCGGTTTTTCACTGGAGGACCTGCTCGTACGTCATGCTTTGGGCCGCGACGTCCAGTCCCTGGTCCGCGAGGATGCCGCCACCGGCGTCATGATGATCCCGATTCAGCGGGCCGGCATCCTCAAGGAGGTCGGTGGCGTTGCCCGCGCGCGTGCCGTCGGCGGGGTCGAGGATCTGGTCATCACCACCCGCCCTGGCGAAACGTTGGTTCCGTTGCCCGAAGGCGCCAGCTATCTGGGCTTCATCTTCGCGCGCGGCGACTCGCCGGAACAGGTGGAGGCGTCCCTGCGCGCGGCGCACGGGCAGCTGACGTTTGAAATCGTGCCGCGGCTACCGCTTTCGTAGCGGTACGGGCTGCGCCGACCGTGCCAGCTGTGTGCGGGTGGGTTGGGCGCAGCAAAACCAGGGCTCGCTGAGGCGGGGAGGGGGCTCTCGTTGCGCCGCTTGGAGGTCGCGCGGCCCATGGCGCGTCGCGCTCGAGGCACGACCGTCCATCGCCGCCGCCATCTCGTGAATGCGCGCGAAGGTGACCGCGGGATCCTCGTCCGCGCGTGCCGCCTCCTCAGCGACCGCTGCGACGGATTCATACAGGCGATCCATGCGCGCGTCGGGGTGAATCCAGGCGTAGGTCAGAGATCGCTCGTCAAACGGGCCCTGGTCCAGAAACGGCGCCAGCTCGGGGCTTTGGGCCAGCAACGATCCCGGTGGAACCAGCAGTCGAATCGCCAGTTGCACGGGATCCACTTCGTGTTCCAGATGGTGACTGTAGATCAGATCACACAGCTCGACGTAGTCCTCCAGTGTCGTCCATGGAGTGAACGCCACGAACGTCGGCCGGAGCGAGATGCCCGCGTCACGAACGATGTCGATCGCCGCGTAGACGTCCTGACGGGTGTGTCGCTTATCCAGGATTCCGAGCACGCGATCGGACAGCGATTCGACAGCCGATACCATGAACACACAGCCCAGCGAGGCCAGTTCGGGAAACAGCGCGCGGTGGGCGATGATATGTTCCACCTTGGCCGTGAAACTGAAAGTGACGTCCGGATGGCTGGCGTGCATCCGCCGCACGATGCCAAGCCCGTGCTTCGAGCTGTTCAGAAAATCAGGNNTCGGGCGCCCGCGGCTATCTGATTGTCGATGTCGTCGCCAACCAGGTCGGCCGGCACCGCGAAAAACCGCCCGTTGTAAAAGGGGGGAATGGGGCAGTGGCGGCAGGAATAGAGGCACCCGCGCGTGGTCTCGACGTATCCGGTCACGCGCCGCTCACGGCCCACCAGTAAGCGAGCGTACCGATCGAGCGGAGGCAGATTCTCCCGCGCCGGGGGCAAGAATGGCAACCGGCGCAAGCGAACGGCGCCGGGAAGCGGGGTCGGGGGAACTCCGTGTTCGCGCAACCCACCGGCCAGCTCGACCAAAAGCTCCTCGCACTCCGGGCCAAATATGCTGTCCGCGAGCGGGCGCTGTCCGGGAGCGGCGACGCGCTCCAGAAGGGCTCGATTCAGATGCGCATACAGACCAAAGAAGCAGATATGGGCGGCGGGATTGATGACGCGTACGCGCTCGGCCACTCGCAATCCCAGGATCATCGCGGTGTGCATGGGAACCGAGATGGCCACCAGGCGCGGGCGTCTCAGGCGATCGACGCCGATCTGCTCCAGATCCTCGACGGCCAGATCCAGGCAGAGGGGCGCGTATCCCGCCTTGGCCAGGAACGCGGCTGCCGAAGCGACCACCAGAGGCTGATAGCCCGGCTCGTAACACGACACGAGCACAATGCCGCCCACATCACCCAGGCGCGGCGGTTCGTGGAGTTGTTTGGAGCCCGCGTCCGTGCTCGGCTGGGGACCTTGTGGCGCCTGCGAGCTGGTCATTTGCGGCCACACGACATCGGGGATCGCGCCCGCCGCTTCATACCGTCATATATCCGGGCCGGCCGTTCAGGTCTTGGCCTGAGGCGCCACGAAGTCCGGGGGCATTTGCGCTCCCTCGCCAAAGAAGTATTTCTCCGCCTGATCCATCATCTTCTTGAAACCGTCAGGCGATGCGAGGTCGATCCGGTATTCGTTCACGATCATCTTCGAGAACTCCAACCACATCTTCCAGGCCTCCTGCGAGACGCCATCGTAGATGCGCTGCCCCAGCTCGTTCTGAAAGGGCTTGTACATCACGCCGGGCAATTCCTTGCCCAGCTTCACGCATGTCACCATTCTCGCCATCCGGCCTCCTGGGGGGACTTATACAGGCAGATCGCTCATTTCTCACGTCCCCGACGGACACCAGTGGTGGACCACGTGAACATCGCATCGACAAACGCCACTCCTGGCATGGCGCACCACGCGCCAGCCTGGCACAATGGCTTGCCTCGAGAACCGGGTTCAAATGAATGGCGACATCGCAGCGGTGCAAGAACCGCCAGGCACTTCGACGCGGCGCCCCGTTTCCAGTTCGTCAACGTCGCGAACGCCAGAGATCGCGATGAAGTTCCTGCAAGTCCCCATCAAGACAGGTATCATGGGACGCTTTCAGCCTACCCAAAGGTAATCAGATTGTGAGCACGAATCCAAACCTTCCCGCGGAGCCCAAGGCTTCGGACTCCGGGCGCTATGTGGCGATCGGCCAGACCATTGGAAAGTACCGCATTGTGCGGGACGTGGGCATCGGCGGCATGGCCCAGGTGTTTCTGGCGTCCCGCGAAGGACCCGAGGGATTCGCCAAGCCCTACGTGATCAAACGTATCCTTCCCGAGCTGTCGCGGGACGAGCAGTTCGCCAAGATGTTTGTCACCGAGGCCAAGGTCGCGGCCATGCTCGACCATCCGAACATCGTTCACGTATTCGATTTCGAGATCGAGAAGGGCAACTACTACCTGGTGATGGAGTACGTGGCTGGCGCGTCGCTCGCGAACATGATGCGCGCGAATCGCAAACGCGGGGGGGCCCCGCTCGGCCCACAAATGGCCGTCGAGATCGGCATCCCGGTGGCGCACGCCCTGTCATACGCCCACGACTTGACGATGCCCGACGGGAAACCCTTGGACNNCAGATCAGCGGACAGGCGGTCGATCGGCGCTCGGACCTTTTCTCGCTGGGAATTGTCCTGTACGAAGTCACGACGGGGCTGCGCTTGTTCAAGGGAGAATCAGCCGCGGCGACGGCATCTCGAGTGATGGACGCACCGGTGCGTCGGCCGAAATCGGTGCTGCCAAATCTCGACCCGCGCCTCGATCACATCATCATGAAGTTGCTCGATCGAGACCCGCGCGCCCGCTACCAAACCGCAGCGGCCTTGGCGGCCGATCTCGAGGCCTTGCGAGCGTCGCCCGGGTTTCTGGCAGGCGGGTTTGGTTTGCGTACGGCGGTCAGGACGCTTTTTCCTGACGAGGGTGCGGCGCCTGCCCCTGCGCTTGGCTCATCCTTCAGCGAAGCGATTCGCGCCAGCCCGATCGGTTCGTATCAGACCGCGGGGGCCACGAGGGGCGCGGACGATTGGGAGGCTGACCAGGCGGCGAGCCCGCTCGCATCCTCCGACGGTGGCGTGTCCGTTCGGCTCGTGGTCGCGATCGCCGCGGCATGTCTACTGGGTTCGTTGATTTTTTGGCTTCTGGTGTCTTGAAAACTGTCGTTCCGGCAGGGTGACGCTCTAGAATGGGCCTGCCGCCATGACCAGGAAAACATGAACAAGAAGAAGCTGCTCATCTGGATACCAGTGGCTGCAATTCTTTTGAATGGGTTTGCCTATCTGATNNGCGGACGAGGCTCCGGTCAGGAAGGCCGAGGCTGACGACAAGGACGTGGCAGAGAAGGGCGAGGCGCGGCGGACAGCCGGTCTCGCCGCGCTGGACGCGGGCGACTACGAAAGGGCCCTGATCGACTTCACCGAGGCCAAGGCCCTCCTGGGTGACAAGGCGAATGTCGAAGAGTTGCTGCGCGTGACTGAAGACCTCCGCTCCCGTCCGCGCGGTGCGCAGCGTGCGCACCAGTCGGCGTCGTCTGGGAGTTCGGTGGCGTCACGTTCCACTGGACGGGGCTCGTCCGGACGGCGGGTGGCGGTGAAGGAGGAACCGGCCGTCGAAGTTCCTCAGGTGCATACCGGGTCGCAGTCAGGGCTCGTGATCGTGACCACGACGCCTCGTGGTCTTCTGGTTCAGGTCGATGACACCGCGGTGGACTTGACGCCCATGAGAACGAAGGTCAAGCCCGGACCCCATCGCCTCGCTCTGCTGGACGGGAATCGGAAGGTCTACGAGACCACGATTGACGTGAAGGAAGGCGGAACCACGACGGTACTGAAGGATCTGCCCATGCCGCTCGAGGGCGTGGGCGAAACGCCGAGCACGGCACCGCCGCCCGCACCCCCGCCTCCGGTCGCGTCGGTCGCCAAGGAAGAATCCCCACGGCCCATCGCCCCCGTGGCTGTCGCGCCCATGACGCCGCCTCCACCAGCACCTCGTTCGGCAGAATCGCCTGCGGGCCTGGCAATGGCCGACAAGGGAACGTTGCAGATCTCATCCCCGGGCCTCTATGGCGTGGTCTGGATCAACGGACGGCCCAGGGGTTATCCGCCGCTGGAAGTGCGCGACCTCCCGGCGGGTCCCGCCAAGGTCGAGGTGCGAGTCAACGGCATCCAGAAGCGGTCCTCCACGGTCGTTGTGCGGGAAGGCGTCACGACGCCCGTAAACCTGCGTTCACAAGAAGCGGTGCCGTAGAGAACTAAACCTGGCCGAGACGGCCGCAAGCGGAGTCGCCTGGCGTCGGGAAGGCATCGCATGTTCAATGAGCAGGTAAAAAGATTTGCCTTGATCCTGGGACTTACCTTGATCTCGGGAATTGCTGACGCTCAAGGATTCATTCATGCGGCAACGATTTGGCAAGAAGGAAAGGTTCACTGGAGCGAACTTGGTAAGTCCGCTCTAGGCTTTGGCGTTGGGCTTGGCATGTACTGGATTTCTCTCAAGTACATGAGGGAGCTTGGGATAGTGACTCCCGAAATTCAGACGCTCATTTGGTTTGTGGTGACCATTGTAGGAGTTGCGGTCGTAAGCGGCAGGGCCTTTCAATGGCCTGTCGCCGACCAAACTGTTGCTGTCGCCGTCCTCGCCGGAATATGTTGGCTACTTTTTCGGACCGCGGGTTGACCCGCGACGGCAATCAGGGTTTGCGAGAGCGGGCCAACAGAATGCTGGAGTATCCCTGCTCCTCGTGTTCGGAAACCTCGCGCGTCTCCACCTGGATTGAATCGGGAAGGAAGTCCTGAGCCAGGACCGCCCGCAGATCAGACTCGTCGATGTTGGCCGACGGAAAATATCGCGATCCGACCCGGTATCGATGACAGTGCCTCAAGGCCGCCGTCAGCATCAGTCCTCCTGGACGGACCAGGGAGGCAATGTTTCGGGAGTAGCGGGCCCAAACATCCTTGCTGTCTGTGGCCGAATCGGCACAAAACGGGCNNTACCTATCTCCCATGGGATCGGTCAGTCCCGCGTCTGCGAGTACTAGGTCGGTCAGCCCGTTGCGCACTGCTTCCATGCGTTTCGCGATCTCCGCGCGATCTGGTTCGACCCCTGATTCACAAGCCAAAGTGTGGCGAACGAAAGCAGTCCAGTCGTGGGTCTTGGACGTCCCACGTTGCCATTTCTCAAGTTCTGCAAGGTTGCCAGCGAGATAGTCGGCCAACACTATCTCTGTCATATGGGGGGCGGTCAGNNCCTGCACTTGGTTGAAGTACTCGGAGAGATAGTCCTGTGGAACCCAGTCATCGAAGGTCGACATTTTCTGCAAGAAATGAACTCCCAACGCAAATGGTTGTTCCGTCATGGCGAGGTCGGTACAGATGGCATCGGCCGGCGGTATGAAATACTGGAATCGACGTGATCTTGAAGCATTGCGCCAGGATAGTGGGTTTCGGTTTCGATCCGAGAGGGCAACCCTTTGATTGCTCGGTACCGGGCGGGTGGCAAAACCAAACCGCCTGCAGGCTCACCGGCGCTTTCAGGATGGCTGGATGAGATAGGCAATCTGCAGCATGATTTCCCTATCCAGTCCTGGTAGGGGGGCATGGTCCGTCGAGAAGGCGTCCTGCGCGGCGGCGGCGGACGAATTGGCGGGAGTCGTGGCGGCAGCGTGTACGAAACTATAGTTGGTACCGAAGAGGTTGTAGATCCCAAGACCGACCCGCAGG
>PMNO01000393.1 GCA_003161835.1 Myxococcales bacterium
GGGACGACGACCGCGAATGGGGGCGCGTCAGCAACGGGTGGCACCGAAACAGCGGGCACCGCGGGCACCGCGGGTGCGCCGACGGGAGGCCGCCCCGCCTCCGGCGGACAGGGCCAGGCGGGCCGAGGCGGAGGCGGTGGGATCGCGGGAACGGCGGGCGGGGGCGGCGCGGCGGGCTTCGCGCTCACCAGCCCAGTTCTGATGCCAGCAGGAATGTTCCCGCCGGAGACGACCTGCGCCGGCGTGAACCAATCGCCGCAACTTGATTGGACCGCGGGGCCCCCGACGGCCATGAGCTACGCCGTCATGCTCACCGACATGTCGAACAACCTCCGCCACTGGATGATCTGGGATATTCCGGCCGCGACCCGATCGCTCCCCGCCATGTTGGCGACGGCGGCCATGCTGACCGTTCCGGCCGGCGCGCGCCAGGTCGCCAACGCGGGCACCGCGTACACGGGCCCCTGCCCGAGCGGCAACTTGCACACCTATCAGTTCGACCTGCACGCGATTGACGTCGCCATGTTGCCGGGGCTGGCCGCGAACGCCAATACCGCCCAGGTCAGCGCGGCGATCATGATGCATTCGATTGCCAAGGCCTCCCTGAGCGCCCAGTCCAGCGCGCGCCGGCCCTGACACCTCCACGGCGAATCCGCCGTCCCGGCGGCGCGTTCTCGACGGACACGGACGTTCTCGCTCTCGACCCCACGCGGGCCGCTGGCCGGCTTGCCCGTTTGGGTGCCGGACTGTATTTTGCGTGAGTGATGCGATCTTGGTCGCCGACCAACAGCAGGATCGCGCGAGCGGTGTCAGCCCTCCCCTTGATAGCTTTGCTCTATGCGGTCGCGGCCGGAGGCGGGTGTCGGGTGCGGGATGAAATGTTGACGGGACCGTTCACCGAGCGATTCGATCGCGCCGAGCTCGGCCCCGCCTGGCGCGACACCGGAGGCAACTACCGAATCGTGGACGGCAAGCTGGTGGCCCGCGGTGCCCACAACCATCCCGCGTGGCTGCGCAAGCGGTTGCCCCGCGATGTCTCGATCGAGCTCGACGTCCAATCCAACAGCGAAGCGGGCGACATCAAGCTCGAGCTGTTCGGAGATGGCGCGTCGTTCGATCCCGATCGCGGCGCGTACACGTCGAGCGGGTACGTGCTGATCTTCGGAGGCTGGCACAACACCCTGTCCGTCATCTGCCGGAACAACGAGCACGACGAGGGTCGCAAGGCCGCGCGCGCGGACCGGAAGGTCGAGGCCGGTCGGCAGTATCATTTCGCGATCACGCGCAAAGGTGGCCGCATCGACTGGCGCATCGACGGAACCCCCTTTCTGGACTGGACGGACAGCGAGCCGCTCTGGGGTGCGGGACACGAGTATCTGGCGGTGGACGACTGGGAATCCGAAGTCCTGTTCGACAACCTCGAGATCGCCCCGGCGCCCTGATGGAATCCGCCGTGGCGCGCGGGGGGCCTCCCGCAGGCAAATTCGCCCTCGCAAAGCAGATCGCGCGTCTGCGGGGGCGCAAGAAGGCGCTCATCTATACCCACGACAACCCCGATCCCGACTCGCTGGCGGCGGGTTGGGGTCTGTCTCGCCTGTTTGAGCATGAGCTCGAGGCCGAGGTCACCATCGCTCACGGTGGCATCGTCGGGCGCGCGCAGAATCGCGCCATGGTCGAGAACCTGGGTATCCAGCTGACCCCGGTTGAAAAACTCGATCCCGGGAAGTTCGATCTGATTGCGCTCGTGGATAGCCAACCTGAAACCGGGAACAACTCGCTCCCCCTCGGTCACCGGATAGACGTCGTCATCGACCATCATCCGCCCCGTCCCGAGAGCCGCCGCGCCCCGTGGTGCGACATCCGCCCCGAGCTCGGCGCCACCACCACGATCGTGTTCGAGTATCTGCGCGCACGGCGCGTCGCCGTCGATACCCCGCTGGCCACGGCTTTCCTCTTCGCGCTGCGCACCGAGACGCGCGATCTCGGGCGCGAGGCCAGCNNATGACCCACCCGAAGGTCTCGCGCGCGCACTTCGCAGCGCTCGACCGCGCCCTGCGCTCCGCCGAGATCCACGGCAACATCGTGGCGGTCAATCTGGGTCGGTTGGGTTATCCCGATTTGGTCGCCGAGATCGCCGACCTGTTGTTGCCCTACGAAGGGGCCAAGCTGGTGCTGTGCGCAGGCCACTACGACGGCAGCGCCTACCTGTCCTTGCGCGCCGAGCCGACCCAGAGGCGAGCCGGTACCCTCATGCGCGCAATCGTGGGCACATCGGGCGCGGCGGGGGGCCACGGAACCATGGCGGGCGCGCGGCTGTTCACGAAGGTTCGGTCGGGCCGCACGTTGGATGCGGAATTCAAGCGCCTGGTGGCCAACCTCCGGGAGGCGACGAATCAGAATGGAAAGGCGCCCATTCCATTGCTGCCGCACGGCCGGCGCGGCCGCTAACCCGAAGCACGCACCCGCGGCCTCGGGCATTGTCGCAGCGCGGCGTCATTTACCTGGATCAGCCTGCGGCGGCCTTGTTTCGGCGGGGCGGGCCTGCTTGGATTTCGCGCAGCACGCATGGTTGCTCCGGGTCATCGCCGTCTGGTCGCATCCGCCACGCTGTTGGCCTGTGCGTTGTCGGCAGGTTCGGCGCGCGCACAGGCCGGCGGAAGTGCTGCCAAGCCAGCCTCCGCGCAGCCTCCAGAACCACCGGCCGTTGCCCAGAAGCGCCACGAACGGGACGAACTGCGGCGCCAGGACCTGGCGATGGAGCTGGCGCAAATGGGCTTGCCTTTGAAGTGGCAGGCTTTCGCATTGGAGCAGCTCACCGNNCAGACCGGCGGAAGTGTGGCCAAGCCGGCGTCCGCGCCGTTTCCAGAAAGCTCCGCCGTTGCCCAGAGGCGCCGCGAGCGGGACGCCCTACGACGCCAGGACGTGGCGTCGGA
Organism: Myxococcales bacterium; assembly: GCA_003161835.1. Taxonomy (GTDB): domain Bacteria; phylum Myxococcota_A; class Polyangia; order Fen-1088; family Fen-1088; genus FEN-1088. The sequence goes on from PMNO01000393.1 coordinate 2,934, forward strand.
GCTGGCGCAATTGGGCCTGCCTTTGCAGTGGCAGGCTTTCGCCCTGGAGCAGCTCACCGACTGGCGCGACCGCCTGCGCGCGGCGCAGTCGCTGCACATCTTGTATGGGGTCGACGTGGATTGGCGGGCGTTGTCGCTGGCCAGCCTCACCGACATGCGGCTGCGCGCCGCGAAGGCCTCGGAGCTGTCGAGCCTGTACGGTATCCGCGTGGACTGGCTCCGCTACTCGTGGGTGGCGCTCGAGGCGCTGCGGCGCCAGGCCGCCCGGTTTCCCGTCGCCGCAGGCCGGCAATCGGCGGCCCGGGCCGACAAGCTGGCCCAGCCCGGGGGGGCTGGCACCGCGCGCCATGGGTTCGCGTTTCGTTCCAAGGATCCCGACGCGCTCATGGAGCCGACGTTCGCGTTCGAAACGACTCAGGTCTGGTCGCACCCGTTCGGCCGACGGGCCAAGTTCGATCCCGATGCCATCTTGGTGCCCACGTTTGTATCCCTGCCTTCGCCGCCGATAGGCCCGGACGACCTCATCGACCCTCGGGGTTACCGCGCGCTGTTCGGTCGGTGACCCTCCTTGGCTCGGCGCGGGCCCCACCGTGCCCCCTGTGCCCGCGATCCCAGATCCCCGCGCGCCCGTGTTATTAATAGGTCCCCCCTCGTTTCGTCGAAAGTCGAAAGAAGAAGCCCCATGAAGAAGTCGTCCCGTCTTCTGGCCTCGTTCCTGCTCCCGAGCTTGGCGGCCGCGCTGGCCGCGATAGCCGCGCCGTCGTGTGGTAGCGGCGAGATGCCCTCCACGAACAACAATCCTGGAACGGGCAACACCAACGGCAGCAGCGGCGGTCAGATCGGCAGCAACGGGTCGGGCGGGGAATCCTTCGGATCATCGGGAGGGGCCACGTCCTTCGGCAGCGGCGGATCGTCGTCGAACGGTAGCGGCGGCATCACGGTGATCGTGGGGGCATCAGGAGGCGCGGCGCCCGGCAGCGGTGGGGCGCCGGCCAGCGGCACGGGCGGGGGCGTCATCGTTGGCGGCGGTACCGGCGGGGGTGCCCCATCGATGGGGGGCGCTCTAGCAGTGGTCGACGGCTACGCCATGAATGCAACGTGGAAAGGCTACGGGTATACGTTCACCTCACCAGCCACCGGGAGCAAGGCGACCGTATCACCCGCCACCTTCAAGGGAATGACCCAGCTCTGTGCCATGGGCATGATCGCCAGTGATCCGACCTCCATGTCCGTCGCGGGGATGGGGTGGAACGTAAACCAGGCGCTGGGGAGCACGGCCATTACTCCAGGTGCTGTGTCGGGAGCCGGGTTGACTGTCAGCGTGAGCGCCTCGGGTTTGACGCTCACCGTGGGCGCCGGTTCTCAACTGCGCGCCCAAATCAAAGGCACGTCAGGGGACTTCTGCGCGCCGATTGCCGCACAGGGGACTTCAACAATCCCTTGGGCAACGTTCAACTCCAAGTGCTGGGATGGCTCGGGAACCAAGTTCGCGGACGCTTCGATCACGGCAGTGGAGCTGGTCGTACCGAGCGCCCCCACAGCGATCGGTCCATTCAACGTCTGTCTGTTGGACGCTCACCCATAGACCACGACGCCCGCTCACCAAGTGTTGGAGAGTGCCTCGTGCTCATTCGGATTTCCGAGCGGACCTAGCGACAGGTAAACACCCGGTAGCCGGGATCCGTTGGAGCTGGGCCATTTTGGTAGCAGGTGCATGTGCCCGCCGGTGGCTGAAGCGGCGTGCAGCCGCAAATGAAGTAGCCTTGTCCGCAAAACTCCGAGGCATTGCTGAGATTTCGTCGGGGAAAGGTGCCGCACGCAACTCGGTCGCATTCTGTAGACACGTCAAAATCTGGACCCAAGTCGATCTGCCCGCTGCAATTCCAATCCCAGTTGATGCCACAGATTCCCCCGGCGCTGGTCGGTTGATAGTCGGTACCGGGGTGGATCTTGGCCGCAAGCAGGAGGTTCCCTCCGTTGTCGCAGCAATCGTCGCCAGCAGCCACGTAACCTGCGGGAGGAGTGGTAACGGTGCACAGGCGCATCGCCCCCGTGGGCGCCCCGTGACCGTCTCCGTCCTCGTCGCGGTAAAACGCGTTGCAGATACCCGAAGCGCAGTCGGCCGCTAGCGCGCATGGCTGTCCGTCGCGCAGCAAGCAAGCCCCGGCCCGACACATTTGGACGGCCAAACACGGAGCACCGCAATGCCCGCAGTGGGCGTTGCTGTTGCTTGTGTCGGTGCAGGCGCCTCCGCAGACCGACATGTTCGAAGGACAACAAACGCCACTGCCATCGCAGAATCCCCCGGGGCAACTGTCGGGGTCGGACATGTTCGCCACGGTGACACAAGTCCCCGACAAGGAGCATGTTCGGCACGTTCCGGCGCAATCGCTCTCCGAACAACAGTTGCCGGCTGGAATGCAGAGACCGGCTCCGCACGGCTTGAAACCAGCGGCGCAGACGTAGCTGCAGGTATTGGTGGCGGAGTCGCACTTCCCGGTCTTGGCGGCCTGAATGGGGCAGTCCCCGTCGACACAACAACCGGATACGCATTTGGAGCCACACTTCTTCATCGACCCACACGTGAAATCGCAAACGTTCCCGTCGCAAGTCGACGTGCCACCGATCGGCATCGGACAGGGCGCACACCGAGTTCCGCAGTGAGCGACCGCGGAGCTGTCAACGCAGGCGCCGAGACACAGATGCTGAGTCGACGGGCAGACAGGACTCCCTCCAGTCCCTCCTGCTGCCCCGCCCGCTCCGATGCCCGGGACCCCACCCATACCGCCTCCGCCGATTCCGGCCTTGCCCGTCCCCGCGCTGGTACCTCCCGTCTCCGCCCGGCTGCCGCCCGCTCCGGTGACGGTGCCGCCTATCGCCGAACTGGTGCCGCCCGTCCCCATGGTCGCACCGTCGGTCCCCGGGGCCCCCCCTCCGCCCACGCCGGCATCCGGGCCAACGGCTCCTCCAACTGACCCGCCCGTTCCGGCGCTGCCCATTCCCCCGATCAGATCATCCGCCCCACCCACGCCGTCCAGGCGCACGCCATCGAAAGACTGCGGTCGATCCATGACTACTGCATCCGCGGTGTCCGTTTCGACCAGAGGATCGCTCCCCGAGTCCCAGATCGGGACATACTTTTTGGGAGTCGCACAACCAACGCAAGAAACCACGGACACAGACCACAGGAACGCCCTCGCGATCGACCTCATGCGGACTCCTTCGGATCCTTAACCCACGTTGTTGCGAAATACGATCTCGCCCGTACGGACCGATTGCCAGAGCCTCCCGAGACTCGCGTAGGTTCGTTCTACCTTCGCCTGCTCTTGTTCAACGCTGTCAGTGGTGCCGGAGAGGAGACTTGAACTCCTAAGCCCTTGCGAGCGGCGGATTTTGAGTCCGCTGCGTATACCATTTCGCCACTCCGGCTTTTGATTGTAGTTACTTACACTTACGCGGCAATTCTTCCGACCGCGTTTTGCGCACTGTAGCCTGAAAGTAGCACATTGGCGAGCACGGAATTGCGAAGTCGATCGAGACCGCGTCAAGAAGGTGTGCGAGGAGGCGGGGCTGCCGCAGCTGAAGCTCTACGAGACAGGTCGGCGCTCTTCGCGTGGGGCGAACGAACCACCCTGCCGGTCGCAGCCGACGTACTTCCCTGATGGAATGGGACGCACCTCGGCGAACGCCTTTTCATGTTCCCGGAGCCCAGGCCGGGCAGCGGCCTGCGTGCTAGCATATTGCTAGCATGGCAACGCTGACGATCCGGAATCTCCCGCTGAAGGTGGTGGCCTCTCTGAAATCTCTGGCCGAGCGGAATCACCGTTCCATGGAGCAGGAGGTCCGAAAGATGGTCGAGCGGCAGGTCGGCGACCGTCTATCGGCGATCGAGCAGATCAAGGCCTCCTGGAGGAGCCAGAAGCGCGTGGCCAGGACCGGCGAAATCGACGCCTGGATCCGCCAGGGCCGACGTTGAAGGCCGTCGTCGACACCAACGTCGTCGCTTATTTTCTGCTCGAGACCGAGTCGGTCCGCGACGAGTGCGAACGGTTTTGGCGCCACGTCGAACATGCGCTCGCGCCGGCTTCGTGGGAAGCGGAGATCACCAACGTCCTCTGGATGGCGGTCCGCAAGAAGCTCATCGACCTCCCCGAAGGTCTTCGTCGCCTCGACTTGGCCCGCTCCCTGGGCATCGAATCCGTCCCCGTCTCGACCCTTTGGCATGGCGCCCTGGCCCGTGCTGCAACGTCCGGCGTCGCCGCGTACGACGCGCTGTTCGTCGAGTTGGCGGAACGCGAAGGTATCCCTCTCGCGACGTTCGATGGCCCGCTCACGAAGGCGTTCCCGCGCGTGGCGCGACCACCACGCGCTCTAACAACAGGAAGACAAAAATAGGTCTGGCTGTCGATCCCGATTCGCATCGATCGTCGCCTCAGTAGAAAGGGAGACCGAAACCATGAGATTCCTCAGTATCTACACTCAC
>PMNO01000391.1:0-136 GCA_003161835.1 Myxococcales bacterium
GGTGCCCCTGGTGGTGGATCGCGTGGCCCGGACCTTCGGGCGTAAGCGCGCGTTGATCGACGTGTCGGCGACCATGAACCCGGGTGAAATCACGGCCATCGTCGGTCCCAACGGCGCGGGCAAGAGCACGTTGCTC
>PMNO01000391.1:240-3230 GCA_003161835.1 Myxococcales bacterium
CTTCATGAACCGGCCATCTTGTTGTTCGACGAGCCGAGCTCGGCCCTCGATCCCGCGGGCGCGCGGTGGTTGGCCGGCGAGCTGACGCTCGAACGAGCGGCGGGCCGGATCGTCGTGTTGGTCACGCACGATCTGGACGCCGCGGGCGCCCTGGCCGAACACGTGATCATCCTGCGGCGCGGGCGGGTGGTCCGGGACGAACGTCGTGCCGGTGCCTGGGGCGTGGCGGCCATGCGCGACGCGTANNGTGATCCTGATCTTCAGTTTCGCCTTCGTGGTCGGCGGCACTCCCCCGTCACCGCCGGTGGTCGCCGGAATTCTGTGGGTGGCGATCATCATATCGGGCACCGTGGGACTCGGCCGAACGTTCGATCGCGAGAAGGACGGCGAGGCGATTCGAGCGTTGTTGCTGTCGCCGGCTCCACGTGGGGCGATCTACGCCGGTAAACTNNGACTCGGCACCCTGGGGTTCGCGACCGTGGGCTGCGTGTTCTCGGCGGCGCTCCTCCGATCGAAGAGCCGCGACGTCTTGCTGTCGACGTTGCTCTACCCCATCGTGGTACCCATCCTGATTGCCGGGGCGCGCGGCACCGCGCACCTGCTCGACGCCACCCCCGACCTCGACGCCGCGGCCTTCTGGACGCAGTTTCTGGGATCGGTGGACGTAATCTTCTTGATCGTGGGCTTCTGGGCGTTCGAACCCGTCATCGCGGGGGAATGAATCATCGCGCGCCAGCGACCAGGTTACGTTCATTTGACCGCACCTTGACCAGCCGGAAATACGGCGGCCTCTACGCTGAAAGCAAATGTCGCTTTCAGAAAAGCCTCGCCTTGTTGTTGTCGGCAACGGGATGGTCGGTCACCGGCTCCTGGAGCTGCTCGCCGAAAGCGGACGGGCGCGTGATTTCGACGTAACCGTGCTCGGCGAGGAGCCCCGCGCCGCCTACGATCGCGTCAATCTATCGGCCTTCTTCGAAGGGCGCAGCGCCGAGGAGCTGTCCCTGTGCCGCCCCGGGCAATACGACGACGCCGGATTTCGCGTGCTTCTCGACGAGAGGGTCGTGGCCATCGATCGCCCNNACCCCCGGCTGCTTCGTCTACCGCACCATCGAGGACCTGGAAGCGATCGCACGCTGGTCGGGCGATCGCGCGCGCACCGGGGTGGTCATTGGCGGGGGCCTGCTGGGCCTGGAGGCTGCTAACGCGCTCCGCAACCTGGCTTTGAGCGTGCACATCGTCGAATTCGCGCCGCGGTTGATGTCCCTGCAGGTCGATGAGGCCGGCGGGGCCATCCTGCGCCGCCGCATCGAGGGTTTGGGGGTGGCCGTCCACACCGGAAAAACCACCACCGAGATCGGCGCCCGGATCGACCTGTCGGGCCGTCCCGCGGTCGTCCGTTTGTCATTCGCCGATGGCACGGCGCTGCCGACGGACATCGTGGTGTTCTCGGCCGGCATCCGACCACGCGACGAGCTCGGGCGGGCCGCGGGACTGGCGATCGCGCCGCGTGGTGGCGTCGTCGTCGATGAACGCTGTCGCACGTCCGACCCGGACATTTTCGCGATCGGCGAATGCGCCAGCTACGGGGGGCGAACGTTTGGCCTCGTGGCGCCCGGCTACCACATGGCCAAGGTGGTCCTNNTTGGGGGTTGACGTCGCGAGCTTCGGCGATGCCTTCGCGACGGCGCCCGGCGCCCATGTGGTGAGCGCGTTCGACACCCTGACGGCGGTCTACAAGAAGCTGGTCTTGACCGCGGACCGCAAGCACCTCCTGGGCGGAATCCTGGTGGGCGACGCCGCCCAGTACGGGCAACTGCTGCAGCTGGTTCAGAATCAGGTAACCATGCCCCCGCGGCCCGAAGATCTGATCTTCCCGCAGGGCAGTGGTGAAAAGCCCGCTGGCCTTGGGGTTGACGCTTTGCCGGCCGGCGCCGTGATCTGTTCTTGCAACAACGTCGACAAAGNNGATCTCCTGAAGTTCGAGTTGAAGAAGGCCGGCGTCGCGGTCACGAATCACCTGTGCGAGCATTTTCCCCACACCCGCCAGGATCTCCTCCATCTGGTGCGGCTGCACAAGCTCAAGTCGTTCGACGATCTGCTGACGCGCCACGGGCGTGGACTCGGCTGCGAGATCTGCAAACCCGCCGTGGCATCGATCCTGGCATCGACATGGAACGAACACATCCTGGACCGCAAACACATTCCCTTGCAGGACACCAATGANNGTCCCGGCGGGCGAAATCACCCCGGATCAGTTGATTGCGATCGGACAGGTTGCAAAACACTTCGGCCTGTACACCAAAATCACGGGCGGCCAGCGCATCGACCTCTTCGGGGCGCGGCTGGAGCATCTTCCCTCGATCTGGAGCGCCTTGATCGCCGCGGGTTTCGAGTCGGGCCACGCCTATGGCAAGGCCTTGCGCACGGTCAAATCCTGCGTCGGCGACACCTGGTGTCGATACGGGGTGCAGGATTCGGTGGGCTTCGCGGCGCGCGTCGAGAACCGGTACAAGGGATTGCGCAGCCCGCACAAGCTCAAATCCGCCGTGTCGGGTTGCGCCCGAGAATGCGCCGAGGCGCAAGGGAAGGATTTCGGCATCATTGCCACCGAAAAAGGTTGGAACCTTTACCTGTGCGGCAACGGTGGCATGAAGCCACAGCACGGGCAGCTCTTCGCGACGGATCTCGATGAGCCGACCCTGATTCGCTATCTCGACCGATTCTTGATGTTCTACATCCGGACGGCGGATCGGCTACAGCGCACGGCGACCTGGTTCAACAACCTGGAGGGCGGAATCGAGCACCTGCGCGCGGTCATCATCGACGACAAGCTGGGCATCGCGGCCGAACTGGAGGCGNNAGCATCGTGTTCGTGCCCGAGCGGGAGCAACACCGGCCGGCGTATCCGAGCGAGAAACGCGCGCTGCTGGATGCATTGACCGCCGCCGAAGCCCCGGCGGGGCCGACGTGAGCGCCGCTGTCGACTTGAT
>PMNO01000031.1:0-155 GCA_003161835.1 Myxococcales bacterium
CGGTCTGCGCGACTGTTGATTGAACCCCGAACGAACGGGCCAAAGATGGCGACTAAGCTATCCGTCTCCGTAGTCCCCTGACCCAACTTTCGACAAAACGCGCGAGCACGGTTAGGCTCCCAATAGCGCGCGGACGAGGTAAGGTGTCGCCCCGC
>PMNO01000031.1:174-3353 GCA_003161835.1 Myxococcales bacterium
TCCCGGATCGCCGGCAGCGCCCGGATCGCCCGCCGCGCCCGGATCGCCCTCCTCGGGGACGGGCGCCTCGGTGGCACCCGTCAGCGGTGCGGGCGGCGCAGGGGTGGCCGTCAGCGTCGCCGACGGATCCGCGTTCTTCCCCGGGACGGCGCTGGGGCTCACCAAGACCCGCATCTGGCAGCTGACCTCCGCGCAATACATCACAACCGTCAGCGACGCGCTGGGTGTCCAGATCAACTTGGCGCGTTTGCTGCCGACCACGCGCGAGGACCATTTTCTGAATGACGCCACGGCTCTCGCGGTCTCCGATGTCTCCTTCGCGGATCTGGAAGAAGGTCTGCGCGCCGAGCTGTTGACCAATCAGGCCGCCATCACCGCGCGGCTCGGTTGTGCCGTCGCGGCGCTCAACGCCGATTGCGCCGGGACTTTTCTCAAGAGCGTGGGCGCTGTGGCTCAAGGGACGGCGACGCCCAACATCGCGCCGGCCCTCCAGGTGTATACGACCTTGTCAGCCAAGGCAGGGGCGCGGGCGGCCCTCGACGATGCGCTGCTTGCGCTGTTGATGTCCCCGTCCGTGTTGTTTCGCACCGAGCTCGGAGCTCAGGGCGGGAGTGCAACGCCGGTCGTTTCACCCACCGTGCCCCTGAGCACCCTGCCGGCGGCGACCGTGTCGTTGACGCCCGCCGAACTCTCGAAGGCCCTGGCGTTCTCGATCACGAACGCGCCGCCCGACGAAACTTTGCGTGCGCGCGCGGCGGACGGCTCCTTGGTCAAATCGGACGTCTTCGCCTCCGAGCTCGCTCGATTGCTCGCGTCGCCACGGGGCCAAGATGGGATGAAGAGCTTCCTCATCGATTGGGTGGGCCTGGCCAGCTATGGTGGCCTCGAGAAGGACCTCCTCGTGTTCCCGGAGTTCACGCCCGCCGTCAAGCAGGCCATGCTGCAGGAGACGACCAAGTTCATCGACTATGTCTTGGGTCAACGCGGGGGGAACTTCTTCGATCTGTTGACGCTGGAGAAGAGCTTCGTGGATCCGGCCGAGGCGAGCATTTACGGATTGCAGGCGACCGCACCAGCCGGGCAGCTCACCACGTTGCCCCCCGGCCAGCGCATGGGCATCTTCACGCAGCCCGCGGTGCTTTCCATGGTGTCTGACCCCGCCCTGTCGGGCGTTATCTACCGAGGCAAGTTTGTGCTGGACCGGCTGCTGTGTCTGTCATTGTCCCCGCCACCCAACATCGTCGTGGAGTTTCCGGACTTCGCGGCGCTCGGGTTGGGGCCGGATTCCACCGTTCGACAGCGCCTCGCCACCGTGGAGAACATTGCGCAGTGTGGCGGGTGCCACAAGATGCTGAACCCACCCGGGTTCGCGATGGAACACTATGACTCGATTGGTCGCTATCGGGCCGACGACCAGGGCAAGGCAATCGATGCCACGGGCGCCCTGACATTCACCCGCTTCACTCAAGAGCCTTTCCAGGACGCGACGCAAATGTTCAAGACCATGGCGAGCAGTCCAGAGGTCCGAGCGTGCCTGACGCGCCAGGCGTTCCGTTACGTCTTCGGACGTTCCGAGGGGGCACCGGACGACCCGGTCCTGAGCAAGGCCTACCAACAATTCGCACCTTCCGGGAACATGGGCGCGCTGGTTACCCAGCTCGTCAGTTCTTCCGCATTCGCGCTCCGAGAAAGGGCCGCACAATGAGAGCGTTCAGCCGACGCAGTTTGATCAAGGGATTCGGAGCGGCCGGGGTTCTAGCCTACCCGCTGCTGCGCGCGAGACGCGCTCAGGCCGCACCAATCAAGCGCTTCATCACCTTCTTCTCATCGAGCGGCGTGCGTCAGGACACCTACTGGCCCAAGGGTACGTTTGGAACCTTTGCGAGTGGCAGCTACAACGTCGACGGGCAGACCCTGGATGCGCTCAAGCCCCACCTCGCTGATCTGACCATCACCAAGGGAATCCAGATCTACAACAACGGAGGCGACGACCACGACAGTGGCACGGTGACGCTCCTGACCGGCCAAGGCGTGCGGGACGCCAAGCAAACTCCCTACGCCATGGGCGAATCGCTTGACCAGTACCTCGCGCGGGTGGGGACACCCACGCCGGAGCCGTCATTGCTGCTCGCATCGCGACTGCAGCGTGACAAGCCTTCGCACTTTCTCGCGTACGACCAGGACGGCAACTACAAGGCCTACAATTCCGATCCCTATTCCGTCTACACGCGTCTGTTTCAGGGGGTCCTTGGCAATTGTGCGCCCGCATCCCCCGCGGCGATGGTCGCAACCCAGGATTTGCTCTCCGTGCGGCGTCAAAGCGTGCTCGACTCCGTGCTGGCCGAGTCTGGTGCGCTCAAGAAGGCCTTCGGCATGGGCTCGGTCGAGCTATCAAAGCTGGAGCGGCTGGAGACCGCGATTCGGAGCGTCGAGAGGCGCCTGACACCGTCTTCGTCCACCACCGGCACCGCCTCCGTCTCCTCGTGCCAGGCCGCAAAGGCAACCTTCGCCACCGGCACTCAGGTTGCCAACACGGACCCCAACTTCCCCGCGCTGACCAAGATGAATCTCGACCTCATCGCGCTGGCGGTGCAGCTCGACATCACTCGGGTCGCCACTTTCATGTTGACTCAGGGTGGCTTGAGTGGACCGCCGATGACCTGGCTGAGCTACAATAATGCGCCGCTCAATGAAGCTCACCACCCCATTTCTCACGGGGAGCAGCGCGGGGTCGCGGACTACCTGACGAAGCTGATCAGCGTGGACCGCTGGAACTTCTCGCAGTTCGGCTATCTGTTGGACCAGCTCAAGGCCATCGACGAGGGTGGGTCCACCGCCCTGGACAACTCACTGGTGTGGTTCGCCAGCGACTGCGCAGACGGCAAGGAGCATACCCACGTCGACATGCCGTTCATCATCGCGGGCCGGGCCGGTGGCGCGCTGCAGACGGGACGTTACGTCCAGTTCGCGGGCAGCCCCTATCACAACCGCTTGCTCTTGACCTTCGCCAACCTGATGGGCGTGCCCGCCTTGACCACCTGGGGGTTGGCTGACAACTGCACAGGCGGCCCCCTGACCTTCTGACAGATCCGGCTGACCCGGTCCGGCTGACCCGATCCGGTTTTCATCTCCGACGACCGCGAAGTCGCGCCAAGCACGGGGAGGTCCAGCTTTGCTGG
>PMNO01000031.1:3411-3577 GCA_003161835.1 Myxococcales bacterium
GATCACGAAAGACGGTCGCCCCCTTTGAGCCGTGCTGCTTCCGTTTTTCAGCACCCTTGGTCGAGAAGATTTTGAGAAAGCGGTCAAAGTCCTCGACCTTCGTCGTTGCGAGCATCATGGCAGGTTCTCCTTGGTTGGTTGTTTGGTTGGGTTCTCGTGGATGTTT
>PMNO01000050.1:0-2705 GCA_003161835.1 Myxococcales bacterium
GAGGAGAACTTCAAGCAGACGATCATCGGATTCGCGCACGCCCTGGAAGAATCCGATCGCTACACCCGCGGTCACTCGGAACGCGTGGCGATGTACGCCCGGCTGATCGCCATCGGTTTCCGGCTGTCCGAGCCCGACATCGCGACGGTGGTCAAGGTCGGCTTGATGCACGACGTGGGCAAGATTGGTGTGCGCAACGACAAGCTCAACAAACCGGGAAAATTGACCCCGGAGGAGCTTGCGATGTTTCGCTCCCATCCGGCGAAGGGCAAACGCATCCTGGAGCCGATTCCGTTCATGCGCGACATCGTTCCCGGCTGTTACTGTCATCACGAGGCCTGGGACGGATCGGGATACCCGCAGGGACTGATGGCCGACCACATCCCGCTCATCGGAAGAATCGTGGCCGTCGCCGACGCCTACGACGCCATGACGTCGGATCGCGCGTATCGCAAAGCGCTGCCGCACGAGGTCGCCTGCGGCGAGCTGGAACGGTGCGCGGGGGTGCAGTTCGATCCAGAGATCGTTCCGGTGTTTCTGGCCCAGATCGAGGAATTCAGGAAAGTCGAAGCCACGGCCGGGCGATTCATTCCCCGTTAGTGCGCGGCGGCGCGATTCGTTCGATTTCTCCCAAGATATTCGGGCGTGTTTGAGCGATAATCGGCGTCCCAATGGTGTGCGCGATAACTTTGAGGCGATCGAATTGGAGCGGGCCGAGTGGTTTTGGTGGGTTGGCGACCGGGCTCCTGCTGCTTGGCCAGGTGATGGCGGTGACCGCGCTGTTCTCGGTTGCGGCGGCGCCGGCGAACGCCGAGGACAAGACCGCGTCCCGGGAGCACTGGGAACGCGGAACGAAGTTTTACGACCTGGGAAAATTCGACGACGCGATCCGGGAATTCGAGGCGGCCTACGAGGCGAAGAGCGACCCGGCCTTTCTCTACAACTTGGCGCAGTCGCACCGGCTCGCCGGCCACAACGCCGAGGCCCTGCGCTTTTATCGAACCTATCTGCGCTACGTCCCCAAGGCGGCCAATCGCGCCGACATCGAGGACCGCATCAAGGAGCTGGAGAAGAGCGTGGCCGACCATCCCGCGACGGAACCGCCGGCCACGGCGCCCCCACCAGCACTTGGAGGTCCCGCCGGTGCCCCTGCACCCTCGCCTTGGCCTGGGAGCCCATCCGTGGCCCCGATGCCCGGTCCCCCGAGTGCTCCCACGACCAGTCCGANNACCTGGGCCCCGTTCCCACGGTCAATTCGTCGGGCCGGAGGACCGCCGGGATCGCCATCGCCGCCGCCGGCGGGGGATTGTTCGTGGTGGGCGCCATCTTCGGACTGGTCGCACGCAATCAGTCCAAGAAGGTGGAAACCGCCGCCAACAACAACGAGCGCTTCGATCCATCGGTTGAGAGCCTCGGCAAAGCCTCCCAGGCTCTGCAGTGGGTCGGTCTGACCGTCGGTGCCGTGGCCGTCGCGGCAGGGCTGATTCTGTACACCACCTCGCCCACCGGGACCGAGCAGCCGCCTCCCCCGCGGATTGCGCTGGCGCCCCTCGTGGCCCGTGATGGCGGCGGCGCCCTTTTGAGAGTGAGCTTCTGATGCGGGCGACGTTGGTTTTCGTGGTGGCGATCGTGCTGGGCGCCCTCGGCACCACCGGCTGCAGCTACGACCCGCATATCAACGACGGCGAGCTGCGGTGCAGCCTCGCGGGAGCGTGTCCGAATGGCTATTCGTGTCGCAACAACGCGTGCTATTCCTCTGGGCGGGACGCGGCAGGATTGGCCGATAGTGCGGGAACGGGAGGGAATGCGGGAACGGGCGCGGACGCGGGAACGGGCGCGGACGGCCCATCGGCGGCGCTCGTAAACCGCTACGTCGGGAACTGGACCATGGATACGACCGCGATGGTTCTCACCACCTGCGACAACAACGCGGCCCCGACCACGGCATTCCTGAGCCCAGTAGGGAGCCCTTCGGTCATGAAAATTACAGCGTCAACCACCGGCCAGGCCGACCTGCAATCGGACTGGTTGTGCATCCTCGAACTGCGATTGGATCAGCTCACCGGGCAGGCGCACCTTTTCGACGCCAATCCCACCTGCCAGGACACGACCCAGGATCCGGTGGAGACCTGGACCGCGACCAAGTTCGACATCAACGCGAGCACCGCCAAGGCCGCTACGCACACCGCCGCTTACACCCGCGTGGACAAATATGCGGACGGCCACGTGGTCACCTGCTCGCAGGTCGTGACCGCGTCCATGACCAAGAACTAGTCGGAGCCCGGGCGGAAGCTGGCCCGCCGGCTCATCGAAGTGGTTTCGGTCCAGCGCGCGCGGCAATCCACAATTCTTCGCTCAACCGCGTTGCGCGGCGGCCGTTTCGACCATTCATTCTGATATAAACACGCCCGATGAGCGCTGACGGCGCACCCCCCTTCATAGGCAGTCGAATCCCGATAGCGATCGAGGAGGAGATGAAGTCCGCNNGCCTACATCAAGTGTGCGCGCGTGGTGGGCGAGGTGCTCGGGCGCTTCCACCCGCACGGCGATACGGCCGCCTATGATGCCCTCGTCCGCTTGGCTCAGAACTTCGCGATGCGCTACACGCTCATCGATGGCCAGGGGAATTTCGGCAGCGTGGACGGCGATCCACCGGCCGCCTACCGGTACACCGAGTGCCGGATGCGCAAGATCGGCGGCGAGCT
>PMNO01000050.1:2715-2921 GCA_003161835.1 Myxococcales bacterium
GTCGACGAGCTGTGGGAGATGGTGCCCGGCCCGGATTTCCCCACCGGAGGCATCATTTGCGGACGCGGCGGCATCCGCCAGGCCTACGAGACCGGACGCGGCAGCGTGCTCATGCGCGCCCGCACCACCATTGAGGAGCATCCCAAGACCGGCCGGCGATCGATTGTGGCGACCGAGATCCCCTATCAGGTCAACAAGGCCAAGCT
>PMNO01000223.1 GCA_003161835.1 Myxococcales bacterium
GAATTCATCACGCGATTTCCGATGCTCGTGGTGGTGGACATTCCCATGAGCTGGCAAACGGAGACCAGCAGCTTCACATGGTCCTGCTTGTCATAGTTCAGGAACCGTCCGGTCTTCAGGGCCCCGCCCGCCTTGCCAATGAGGAGGAGCGGGGAGCGGTCCAGCCGGTGGGCGGTGCTCCCGAGCTCGCGCCCCATGACGATCAGCGTGTTGTCGAGCAACGTGCCGTTCCCCTCGGGTACGGCATCGAGCTGTGTCAGCAAGTAGGCGATCTGGGTGGCGTACCAGTTGTCGATGGCTTGCAGCTCGACCCGTCGGTCCGTTCCATCGTGCGACATATCGTGATGGCCGCTCTTGTGGCCCAACCAGGTATGAACCACGTGACTGAACGCATAGCTCATCTGCATGGTCATGATGCGGGTCACGTCACACGCGAACGCGTGCGCGATGATGTCCATCATCTGCGGAACCTGAAGATTGAAGGCGACCGTCGCCGTGCCCGGCGACGTGGGTAGCGTGCAGCCGGCGACCGGAGGCGCTGTCGTCGTCGTACCGGTGCCGATCCGGCGCTCCATGGCCAGCACGCCCTCGAGATGGGCATCGATCTTCTGGTAGTCGGACGCCCCCACCCGCGTCCGTATCCGCCCGAGGTCGCCCTTCAGGATATCCACGAGCGCCTTCTGCTCGTTGCGATTCCTGGTGACCACGGGATCTTCCACGGCTGGCGCGGAGGTGGCCGACATCAGCCCCCCACCGGGCGACACCCCAGCGAAAATTCGATCGAACGCGGCCTTTGGACTGACTTCGGGACTGATGGGCGCGTTGGCCGCCGTGTAGGTCATCCGATTCAGCGTGTTGGGGCCCTGACACCCCACCCCGAGCGCAATCGATCGATACTTGGTCTCCGGATTGGGATCGTCGGCTGCCCGCTGATAGGGCATGTTCGGGCCAGAAGCCTGCGCGATGATCTGGTCGATCGAAGGCGCGGCCCCCCACCCGGTGAGGTGGCCGTTGCCCCCGTCGAAGCTGACGCCCGCGCTCGGTCCCGGCAGCGTCGTGGCCGTCCAGAGGCCCGCCATCCCCATCGCATGCGCCTCGCCCGCGCCTCCCGCCGTCAACGTCAGACCCCACGGCACCACGATCTTCGCCGCGAAGGGCTGCAAGGGCGCCTGGATCATTTGCAACGTGAAGGCCGTCTCCGTTCCGGTGGGCTTCCAATCGACGGTGGTACTGAAATTCAGGGCGGGCGCTCCGTCCGGTTCGAAGATCAGCAGCAGGCGCTTCGGCCGCGGCGCCGTTTGCGCGTCGGCGTTCAACAGAGGAATCAGCGAACTCGCGGCGGTTCCCAGACCAAGCCCCTGGATCAATCTCCGACGTGAGAGGTCGAATCGCGATCTACGTTGCATGATGGGGGATCTCCTGGTTGGCAAACGACTAGCTGCCGGGCGTGACGCGGACGTTTCGGAAAGAAGGGCTCACCGCGATCCGCGTCAGCAGATCGCGAATGTTGCCCCCCGACGCGCGGAACCCCTCGTGGATGCCCTGGACGGAACAGGAGTCGTCGGTGCTTTCCATGCGCCCCAGCGAGAACCGAAACCACTGGNNTCCAGGGCACCGTTGAAGGTTCCCGCCAGATCCGCCCCCACCCCCGCCCCTGAAATGTTCCCCGTCGCGTCGACCGCGCCCAGTCCATCGACCGTTCGGTAGGCGCCGATGGCGTCGTAGTTCTCGAACCCAAGTCCGATCGGATCCATCAAGAGATGGCAGGCCGCGCACGTCGGGTCCGCCTCATGCTGGGCGAAGCGCTGGCGGGTCGAGGTCGCGGCCACGGGAATCGGTGGCGTGGTGTTGGCGTTGGCGGGGGGCGGCGGAATGTACCCGCACATGACATTCAATCGGATCAGCTTTCCGCGGTGCACCGGCGAGGTCTGATTGCCGTGCGACCAGCGCGCCAGAAAGGCGGCTTGCGTGAGTATGCCGGCGCGATTGGCGCCGAGGGTGACCGGCATCCCCACCGCGAACCCAGCCGGCTGCGCGACGCCATAGACGCCGAACAAGCCCCCTTGGGGAAAAGCCACGTTCGACGTCAGCAGGGTCTTGAGTAGCCCATCTCCCTTGCGCACCACATAGTCGGTGAACATCGCCGTCTCTTGCATCATCGCGTCGGCGACCTGCGGCGTGTACTGGGGGTACAGCGTCGCGTCCTTGTCCTGGCTCGGTAGATCGGTCAGATCCAGCCACTGACGGTGGAACTGGGCGATGGTCGTCGCCGCCCGTGCGTCGCTCACCATGCGCTGCACTTGCGCGCTGATGGTCGCATCCTGCGTCAACGTCCCGTTCGCCGCCAGCGAGAACAGCGTGTCGTCGGGCATCGAGCCCCACAGGAAGTAAGACAGCCGCGAAGCCAATTCGTGCGCGGTCAACGACACCGTCCCAGGCTGGGGTGTTCCCGCCGCCCCGACGTCGTGGTGGTAAAGAAAGAATGGCGATTGGAGCATCGCCTCGACGACGAGACGGAACCCGTTCAGCGCGCCGTCCGGGGCCTGTCGGCCGAGCGCATAGAGGCTGGTGTAGCTCGTGATCTCCGCTTGAAGCAAGGGCCGCCGATAGGCCCTCTGCCCGAAGGCGGTGATGAAGTTCGTCGCGCAGGCGGTGGTGGAGTCGGCCGACAGATCGCAGGGCGAAATCTGCTTCATGCGCGCCTTCGCATCCGCCGCCAGCTTGGCCGCGACCTCGGAGTACTGCTGAACCCCGAGCTCATCGATGACCGCTATGGCGTTGCTGTTGAAGGGGCCGATTCGCTCGTCCAAGGCCAGGCCGTCGGCCGGCGTTCCCGCTGTGAACAGGAGGTCGCGGACCGTGTTGTTGTATTCGTCGCGGGTCAATCGGCGCGCCGGGGTGAGGCCCGCGTTCAAGGCGTTTCCGCTCGCCGCGCAAGCCGCCGCCACGGGGTCGCCGCCCGCTGCCGCGGCCCCGGTGCCGGTGGTCGACCCGGTCGCGGTGCCCACAATAGATCCCGTCCCGGATCCCGATCCTCCCGCACCGCGCGCCGATTTATCGGATACCCCTCCCGGGGCCGAAATGACTCCCGTGCACCCGGGGCCGGAAACCGCGAAGACCGGGAGCGTGAAGGCCAACCAGGCGAGAGTCTGAGGACGCAAAACCAAGCCGCGCATGTCTTCCTCCCCGGGCAGAGCGAAACCCGCCGCCCCGGAAACCCCGAGCTACGGCTATGTCTGGGCAAGGGAGGTCGGAACGAGGAACCTTCACTAAAAGGGAACCCCGCCTGCTGCGGGTGCCCNNAACGCGGCACTGCCCGCGGGAGACAAGGGACGCCCCTGGCCGGGGGCTAGTGCGCAACCGCCGCTCTGGGAGGTGGATGTCTCACGGCCGGGCGATCCGCCCGAGCCGGAAGTAGGTCCGATCGCTGAACCGCCGGATCCGGACGGCACCCCCGCTCCGCCGGAGCTCGTGGCGCCCCCCGACGAGATTGGAGCCGCGAATCCCCCAGTAGCCGCATCGCCGCCACTGCCGAAGACAGGGTTTGCGCCGGCACCCGACGCGCCTCCCGCATCCGCGCCGCCCGAGGCGGCCGATCCTGGTTGCCCCGCGGTACCACCGTTGCCCGATCCTCCACCGGCGCCCGTGACCGGTTGTCCCCCCACCCCCGCTCCGATCGTTCCGGCCGCGCCACCGAAGCTGGACGGCAGGTTGGCCGGCGGAACGACGACCGGCCACGCGGGGGTCAGCGTTGCGGGCGGTGCCATTCCGGTGAAGGGTGCCATCGGCGGCTTGCTGACCGTCCACCAGGGAACGCCCAGGCGCTGCGCGAATATCCACGGGACGAACTGGGGATCGGTGTAGACCCACCGCCAGCTATCGTGCGGGTGATTCGCGAGTTCAGTGTAGATGGGATTGCCGCCTGCCTTGCGTATGGCGGTGATGGCATCTCTTTCCCCTTGAACAATCGGGTCGACCTCCCCGCACAGCGCCCAGATGTTCTGATTCACGTATAGCGGAGCATCGTCCACTCCGGCGGGCGCGGCGGCCGGGGCGGCGGCGGCGAACATGTGGGGGTAGCGACGCATGATGTCCCAGGTGCCGCGTCCACCCATCGACGGTCCGGTGATGTACAGGCGGTTCGGGTCGATGTTGTACTTGGTCATCACCACCGTCTGGAGTACCTGGATGGTCAAACGTCCTTCGAATTTCTCGGGCGTCGTGATGGGATCGGTGGCTCCCCCCCATCCTCCCATGTTGGTCTGGGAGATCGG
>PMNO01000639.1:0-4760 GCA_003161835.1 Myxococcales bacterium
ATTCGCCTCCGGGTCCCCCGACGCGACGGGTTCGATGGCGGTGGCCAGGGCGAGCTTGCGGGCGCCGCGCCACTTTCGGGGTCGGACCACGGCCGGTGGGTCGGAATCCTCGGCGAACGGATCCTTCCAGACCGACTGTGTGACCGCGGCCTTCTCCTGCTCCTGATTCCTCTTCGTCTCGATCGTCGCTTCAGTGACGACGCGGGCGATGCGCGCGGCGTTGGGCGTCTCGCCGCGCGTGGCTGTGAGCGCCGCCAGCATCAAGTCCGACTCCGACCGCTCTTCCCGTGCTGGCCGTGCGGGGGCCGGTTCCGGAAATGGATCCGCGTTCTGGGCTGACATTCCGGAGGAGCGGGCCGCGAGCGGGGTCGCCGCCGCCCGATGACGGCGACGGCGCTCGGCACGCTGACTTTCACTCTCCTGATCTTGATCGGTCTGGCCCTTGCTCGAATCCCGCGCGGCGGCCTCGGAGGACACCGCGGAAAATGTCTCGCCCGGAATCCAGCCCGTCCACGGCTTGACGATGCGAATCCAACCCTCCACCTTCGCGGGCGCGATGCGCACCGGCGTCCCCACGGGGAGATCGGTGATTCCCGGAGCATTTGTCTCGGGCCGCGCGCGAACNNCGGTTAGCCGCGCCGAATGGCGTCAACCAACGCGCACAATAGTACCGCTCAATCGTACGTGAAGTTGCGCAAGCCTTGACGTACCACAAGTTCTGGGCGCTCACAAACGAGACCTCCCAGAATGATGGAATCGCGGCCCACTGCATCTGACGGAGGTCGTCAATTGACGCCCCGTCCAGAACGATCGCGTCAATCAGCTGGTGGCCGCGCGCCCAGGGCGGGTTAGGTTTCCGCCCGCTCATGATTGCAACGTTGAATCTGGCCAAGGAGTATGGCGCCCGGACCTTGTTCTCGGGCGTCTCGCTGCAGCTGAACGCGGGCGCGCGGTACGGCCTGGTGGGCGCCAATGGCTCGGGGAAGACAACT
Source organism: Myxococcales bacterium (assembly GCA_003161835.1). Taxonomy (GTDB): domain Bacteria; phylum Myxococcota_A; class Polyangia; order Fen-1088; family Fen-1088; genus FEN-1088. The sequence goes on from PMNO01000639.1 coordinate 993, forward strand.
TTCATGCGCATCGTTTCTGGGGACGAGCCCGCGTCGGAGGGGACGGTCAGCATCCCCAAGCGCACCCGCGTGGGGGTGCTGCGGCAAGATCGTTTCCTGGATGACGACGCGATCATCCTGGACCTCGCCATGCGCGGCGATCTCACGGTGTGGAACGCTTTCGAGGAGCAACGCCGCCTGGCGATGAGCGCCGGGGCGCGGGCCGAGGACCAGCCGGAGATCGCCGTCGACCCCGGGCGGATGGGTGACCTCGAGGACGTGATCGCGGCGCACGATGGCTACACGCTGGAGGGGCGGGCCAGCGAGGTCCTGGAGGGATTGGGCATCCCCACCGCCGCCCATCGATCGCCCTTGAGCACGCTGTCGGGGGGATTCAAGTTGCGCGTCCTGCTGGCGCAAGTGTTGATGGGCGGCGCCGACCTCCTGCTGCTGGACGAGCCGACGAACCACCTGGACATCCTGACCATTCGTTGGCTCGAGAAGTTCCTGGCCCGCTATGCCGGCTGCGCGGTCGTGATCTCGCACGACCAGCGATTTCTCGACAACGTCACCACCCACACCCTGGACGTGGACTACGGAACCATCACGGCGTACGCCGGCAACTACTCGACGGCCGTGATCGAAAAGCAGGCCGCCCGCGCTCGTAAGGAAGCGGGGATCGCGCGCGCCGAGGATGAGATCGCTCGCAAACGCGCCTTCGTCGATCGGTTCGGCGCGAAGAACACCAAGGCGTCCCAGGCGCAGAGCCGCCTGAAGCAGATCGAACGCATCGAAGTCGAGGAATTGGTGGCGACCTCCCGGCGTGCTCCGTTCTTTCAGGTGACGCCCGAACGTCCCAGCGGACGCGAGGTTCTGGAGATTCGCGGCATCGGAAAATCCTATGGCGCCCAGCGCGTCCTGACCGACGTGTCCCTGACCGTGCGGCGCCAGGAGCGCGTGGCCATCATCGGCCCCAACGGCCTCGGCAAATCGACCCTGCTCAAGATTCTGGTCGACAGCCTGCCGCCGGACACGGGGCAGGTGCGCTGGGGACACGAGGTGCGGGTGGGCTATTTTCCCCAGGACCACCGCGAAGTGCTCGATGACGGCGAGGCCACGCCGCTCAGCACGCTCGGCGCTGTGTGTCCCAGCGAGGGACCCACGTTCGTGCGCGCCCAGCTCGGTCGACTCCTGTTCTCGGGCGACGAGGCGGAGAAGAAGATCGGCCTGCTATCGGGCGGCGAGGCGGCGCGCTTGATATTCGCGCTGTTGATCGTGCGGCGCCCGAACGTCTTGGTTCTGGACGAACCCACCAATCACCTGGATCTGGAAGCAATTGGCGCCCTGGTCGATGCCCTGGCGGCGTATCCGGGCACGATCATCTTCGTCTCCCACGATCGGTGGTTCGTGTCCCGCCTGGCGACCCGGATCATCGAGCTGACCGCCACCGGACCGCGCGATTTCCCCGGGACCTACGCGGAGTATCTGGAGCGCTGCGGGGACGACCATCTGGACGCGGACGCTATCGTGGGGAAGGCGAAGCGGGCCGACAGAGGCGCGTCCGCGGGAAGTGGACCGGCCGCGGCGGTCTCGACCGCGGCGGGTGGAAGCTGGGAAGACCAGAAGCGTCGACGCAATCGGATGGCGCAATTGCCCAAACGGCGCGATCAGGTGCTGCGCGAAATCGAGCTCGCCGAGGCGCGCAAGAAAACCGTCATGGATGGCTACGCCGATCCGGACTTCTACATGAAGACCGGCCGGGACGAGCTGACGGCCCTGGAGAAGGAGCAGGAGCAGCTCGGGTCCCGCATCGAAGCCCTGATGGCGGAATGGGAAAACCTGGAACGGGAAATCGCGTCCCTGGCCGGGGAATGAACTCGATTCCGGACGCGGCGCCGCTCCCGACGCGTCGGGCCCTTCGGCGCTAGGCGCGGCGGAAATCCTCGATCGCAAACGCGGGACGAAAGATGGCGGCCTTGGCCTGAAAATCGGCAACGTGCCCTTCGTGCCGATCGACGAGCGAATAGATCGCCACGACTTCGACGCCATCTTCCTCCAACGCCCGAACGGCCTTCATGGTCGACTCGCCGGTGGTGATGACGTCGTCGACGACCACCACCCGGTCACCGCGCTTCAGATCTCCTTCGATTTGATTGCCCGTGCCGTGGGCCTTCGTCTTCTTCCGCACCACGAAGGTCCGCAGAGGAAACTTGGCCAGGGCCATGGTGACACACGCCACCGGGATGGCACCAATCTCCAGCCCGCCGATGGCCACCGGATGCAGGTCTCGAGACTCGATCTGTTCCAGAATCCACAGCGCAAACAGCCGCGAACCCTGCTGATCCAGGAGGACCTTCTTCGCGTCGAAGTAGTAGTCGCTTTCCTTGCCCGACGAGAGGATGAACTTCCCCTCCTTGTACGCACGCTCTTTTACAAGCGCGCGCAAGGTGTCGTGATTGGATCGCTCAGCCTGGCTCGCCTGCGTGGGGTTGCTCATGGGCCCCCATGTAAGGTGTTACGGGGTGCGGATGTCAATGCCCGAATGGCGCGAATGGCGCGAGCCGCCTCATGGGGCGGGCTGTCCCGATCGGGGGGGCGAACCACCGGGGCGTTCTTCCGCGCGTTTGAACCACATGGCGTACGCGGGATAGGCGGTCACGACCGTCATGCAGACGCCCATGAACCCTCCTGAAAACGCATGCAGCGGCGCCAGCCCCCCGCCGCCGAAGCGAACCAACCACGGCGTGGCGATGTGGAGCACGACGCTTGCGGAGGCAGCGCTGATCCACCCCAGCTTGGCGCGGTCGCCGATGCCGGTGGCGAAAAACAGGTGGCCGACGATCAGGAGAATGACCGGCATCGTGAAAAGATGAAAATGGGTCACCTCCAGCAGCTTTCGGTAGGACATCGCCACGACCAGGGGTCGCGATTCCTGCGGCAGATCCATGGCCGGACCCGGAGCCGGATGCGCGTCTCGGCCGTCCCCGTTGGCGGGCGCGGCTTCCTCCCCGGCGTAGTACGCGCGAATGCCTTGCAATCCGCCACCGACCAGAGCCCCGTAGTAGAGAGCCGACGATGCTATCCCGAGTAGCGTCAGGACGCAGAACGCGCTGTACAGCACTTTGGCCGGGGGTGACAGGTTCCACACCCGAAAGCCCGGCGAAGCAAATTGCTTCATGGAGAGCCCGACGCCCTAGCGGGCCGACGTGCGTCCGGTGGCTGAATGCTCGGTCGCCGTGGCCAGCGCCGTGCGACCGACCATCATCTCGTCAACGAGAACCGCGGCCCGGCGGATGCCCACCGCCATGGCGGCGGAAGAGATGGTCGCCCCCGTCACGGCATCGATGTCGCGGCTCAAGCGCAGGGGATCGCGGGCCGTCTTGCCCACGAACTGACCCCGAAATCGCGCGTCCCGGATCTCGTCCCCCCGCGTTTCGCGATAGGTGACAATCTCCACGCGCTCCACCACGGCCAGGGGGGAAAGTTTCGTGGCAAACGTGATGGGCTGGTGTTCACCCAGCTCGTCGTCTATGACCGCGTAACCGTCGACGGTCCCGCCGGTGGTCGCGATGAAGATCGTGTACTGACCCGCGGCCGGCACATAGCCCAGGCGCCGGGCGATGCGGTCCTTGATGGGGGCGGTCAACGTGACGGTCTTGTACGTGATCCGATCGCTTTTGGGAAAGAAGGCGGCCAACACGGAACGGGTCGTGAAATAGTGACCGTCCGAACCGGCCCGCGCGCGCGCAGGCCACGCCACCAACGCCACAATGATGACCAAAATCGCGC
>PMNO01000639.1:4779-9460 GCA_003161835.1 Myxococcales bacterium
AATGTCGAACAGATCGCCGGGGCAAATCGCTAGCGAACGCGGAGGTCGGCGATGGCCTGGCGGTAGTCCGGGCGGCCAAACACCGCGGAGCCCGCCACCAGCACGGTGGCGCCCGCGTTCACGACGACGCGCGCGGTCTCGGGCGTGATTCCGCCGTCCACCTCGATGTCAACGTCCAGGCCGCGCAGATCGATTTCCTCGCGCAACCGGCGAATCTTGGGCACCACGCCGTCGATGAAGCGCTGTCCGCCGAATCCGGGATTGANNCAGCGCGACGCAGGCCTTCTTCCCAAGCGAACGAATCAGCTGAACCGTCCGGTGCAAGTGTGGGGACGCTTCGCCATGAACCGAGATCATGTCGGCCCCGGCGCGAATGAACGATTCCACGTACCGCTCGGGCTCGACGATCATCAGGTGCACGTCCAGCGGCAACCGGGTGGCCGCGCGCACCGCCCCGACGACCACGGGGCCAATCGTGATGTTCGGAACGAACCGTCCGTCCATCACGTCGACGTGAATGTAGTCGGCACCCGCCGATTCGACGGCGCGAACCTCCTCGGCCAGACGACCGAAGTCGGCGGAGAGAATGGACGGAGCGACTCGCAGAGGTCCGAGCATTGACCGCATCTTAGCGCGCCTGCCCGGCGGCGGCCCGCCGGAACCGGGCAGCGAAGAACGCGTCCGCGTCCTCGCGGTGAGGCCACGTCCGCAAGAATCCGGCGCTGTCGATGACACGCCCCCAGGGCACGCCGCCGGGCACTTCCATGGGCCGTTCGAGTTGAAAGTCGGCATGACGCGCCAGAAAGGCGCGCACCACGTCTTCGCCCTCCACCCGGTCGAATGTGCAGACCGCGTAGACCAGGATGCCACCCGCCGCGACTTTCGGGGCGACCACGTCCAGCATCCGGCTTTGCGCCGCCGCCAGCAATGACAGGTCCGCCTCGGAGCGCCGCAACAGCGCCTCGGGATGACGCCGCAGAACGCCCAACCCCGCGCAGGGGGCATCCAGCAACACACGCTGAAACGGCCCTATCCCCGGAGGCAGGTCCTTCGTCAGATCCGCCACGCGCGAAGCCAAATTCCTGACCCCCAGGCGACGGGCTTGCTCGCGCGCTTGATCGAGCTTCGCAGCCGACAGATCCAGCGCTTCCACGTGGGCCTGATTCTGCGCCAGCGCCGCCAGGTGGGCCGTCTTGCCGCCCAGCCCCGCGCAAGCGTCCAGAACCCGATCGCCCGGCGCGGCCCCGCACAGCTCGGCCACCAGCTGCGCGCCGACATCCTGAATCGCGAACGCCCCCGCGGCGAAGGCGTCCGTGCGTGCCGGCGCATCCACGGCCCGCGCCAGCAAAGCCTCGGGCGCCACGGCCGAGGGCACCATGACGGCCTCCGGGCGTTCGCCGGCGATCAGGGCCGCGAGCGCATCCCGCGACATGCCGACCAAACGGTTGGCGCGCATCGCCAGCGGCGCCGGCGCACCCATCTGCGCGCCGAGCTCGATCGCCACCTCGACGCCCAGATCGCGCATCGCCAACCGCGCCAGCCATTCCGGAAATCCGCACGATTCGACCAGATGCCCCAGCGGATCGGTGGTCGGATCGGGCAGCGCCGGTTCGCCGCGCTCGGACACCCGACGCAACAACGCGTTGGTCAATCCCACCAGGCGCGGGCCGTGCGTCCGCTTGGTGGTCTCGACGGTGTCGTGAACCGCGGCATAAGCGGGCACGCGATCCAAGAAAAGCAACTGGTAGGCCCCAACGCGCAAAATGATCCGCAGCGCGGGATCGAGGGCGTGGAGCCCGCGGTCGGCCACCGCTTCGAGTGCCCGGTCCAGGCGCGAGCGGCGTCGAAGCACGCCGTACACCAGCTCCGTTGCCAGGCCCCGCTCCGCGGCCGACAGATCCGCGGCGCGATCGAGGGCCGCCGCCAGCGCGCGACTCGCAAAAGCACCATCTTGCTCGACGCGGGCCAGGACTTGCCGCGCCAGCTCGCGCCCGGTGCGCGGCGTTCCCGCGAAAGGGTCGGAGCGTTGCGGTGGCGCTCCGCCACCGCCGCCTGGGCCGCCCCGCCGCGATCGCCCATCGCGGGGAGGTCCNNCCCCCGCGCCGCACGCCACCTGCATCCCCATGCCGTCGATGCGGACGATGGTTCCTGGCGCGACGTGCCCGACCGCTCCCCCGACCGCCTCGTCGTCGGGGAGCGCCCGCGGCCCAAACAGCTTGACTGGCTGGTCATTCAACAGCGCGGTCGCGCCCGGCCACGGATCCACGCCGCGCGCTCGTGCCGATACCACCCGCGCGGGTTGCCTGAAATCCAGGTGGCCGTCTTCCTTCTTCAGGATCGGCGCCAATGTCGCCTGGGTGTCGTCCTGCGGCACGACGAGCACCGAACCATCCGCGATGCGCGGCAGCGTGGCTGCCAGCAGATCAGCACCCAAAACTGACAACCCAGTGGCGAGCGACGCGGCCGTATCGTCGTCGCGCACATCGATCGTGGCCACCGCGGCCACGGGTCCCGTGTCCAGGCCCGCTTCCATGCGCATGATCGACACGCCGGCCCGAGAATCACCATTGATGACGGCCCACTGAATCGGCGCGGCCCCGCGCAGGCGGGGCAGCACGGACGCATGAACGTTCCAGGGCCCAAGCCTCGGCAGATCTAGGATAGACGACGGCAAGATCCGACCATAGGCGACGACCACGAAAAGGTCCGCATCGAGCCGTCGCAACGCCGATTCGAATTCCCCGGTCCGGATCTTCTCCGGCTGTAGTACCGGAACCCCGGGCGTGAGCCGATGGGCCGCCGCCTTGACGGGCGGTTCAGCCAGAGTTTGCCCTCGGCCCGCCGGGCGATCGGGCTGGGTGACGATCGCGCAAACTCGAGTCTCCGCGACCAATCGTTCGAGCGACGGAACCGCGAACTGCGGCGATCCAAAGAACACCGAGCGNNAGGCCATCATCCATCAGCAGGCGCGCCGCTTCCGTCGCGACGATCCGGGTTTCGAGGAGTTGGGCCTCCAGGGCCGACCCAGCGCCCAGCTCCGATGTCTGCCCTGACAGCTCAGTCATGAGGCGCTGGTAGGCCTCTTCGATGTCTTGTGGGCCAGCGTCCCTGGAAACGTTCAACACTTCGAAATAGTCACCTTCCCGCACCAGCCTGTGGCGGGCCACGATAAGTGCGCCAAGCGGGTCGATGGCCCCGGACGACCCCGATGCCGGGACCGNNACCTCGCGCACGACATCTCGAATCGCCGCGTCGAACTCGGCGTCGATGTTTGCGGCCAAGGCCGCGAACAAGCTGGCCTGGACCTGGCCACCTGGCGCGGACGCGGCAGTGGGCACGGGCGCCGGATCGAGAGCCACACCGGGCAGGGCCGGACGCGCCGTTGACCATTGTTGCGACGTCTTGCGGGGGACACGAACGCCGGTGTGCGCGGTTACTTCCGCCCTGTCCCCTTCCCCGGGCGCTTGAACCGGGACCTCGACCTCGCGCGCAGCCACCAACGGTTTCAGGGTCCGGGTCCGTGCGGGAGCCCCAGGCTGGGGCATCGTCGCCGGCGGCGCATGCGGCCCCGACCCCACATCATCACCTGAGCGAGGCGCCGCGCCCGCGATGGCCACGCGCGCGCGCGCCAGCAAGTCGTCGGAATCGAGGGGCTGCACGAAAAATCCGTCAGCCAGATCCATCATCCGCGACCGGGTGGCCGCGGCGCCCACCAAGAATATCGGAACCCGGCCGCGCGGGACCGACCGGACCTTCGCCAGGGCAACGTTCGGATCCGCGCTCACGATCTGGGGCTCCAGCACAATCAGGTCGGGCCGTGTCGCGGTGATCCACCCCGACAGGCTCTCCCCTTGCCCGACGGCGACCGCCTCGATCCCCCCGCGCACGGCCGCGCGGCGGAGACGATCCGACTCGTAAGGGTCGGCAATAATCAGCAGTTTCACGAACCGGCCAGATGCTTTTCGCTCACCCGCGTAGACCCGCCCGAGTACCCAGCTTCCAGGCTGACTCGGACAGGCCTCAGGTGCACGCGAATCCGCACCAACTACTTCTTACAGGTGTCCTCGCCCATCGGCTGGAACCCCCTGCCGGAGTCCATTTCGTAGAGGTGGACGACGTCTTTTGGACCCTTCTTGGTCATGGTCTCCCGGATCTTGGTCTTGGCCCCCATCATGAAGCCGTCCTCGGTGAAAGTGACCGACTCCCCCGCCATCGCTCCGATTCCCATGAACGATGACCCCATGCTGTCGTATCCAACGATGGTCGCCATGTTCGTCCCGGTATCGTGGCCAATCTGGAAGACGCCGCTCATGGCCGGCATCATCTTGGACTTCGGGAGGTTGTACTCGCCGTGCCACGAAAATCCCCCGAAATCCTTCTTGATCTTGACGGTGGACTTCGCGCTCATTTCGGGCGCCCCGGGGCCCATTGCTCCGGCGGCGAACTTGGTGTCACAGTGCCAGTGGCCCTCGAAGCCCTTCATGAACGCTTCCAATTCCTTGGACGGCCCGGGCATTGGCGGGGCGGCTGGCGGCGCTGCCGCAGGAGCCGGGGCGGGAGCGGCGGCGGGCTTCATGGCGGCGGGCTTCATGGCGGCGGGAGCCATAGGTTTGGCGGCCGCGGGCGGCATCGGCGCCGCGAGCATCGGTTTTGGGGTCGCCGCGGGTGCCTGGGCGTAGGC